>NZ_DATJPM010000099.1 GCF_035506375.1 Methanocella sp. | reverse complement strand
CACGAAAGGACTCAGCGCTTCAATGTCTATGCCCAGCCCCGCCTGGGCCGGTTCAGGCTTCTGAGCGAATCCCAATAAACAACTTTGAAAAATCTGCTGCGTTGAATATTGATAGGTCATTGTTTAGTAAGTAGTCTTATTTTTATCGTTTGCGTAATAGCCAAATTTATCGATAGTTTCCGATTATCTTTTTCAATTTTTATGCTTTGTTGAATACGCCCTTTTAAGTCTCAGAGTGTACTGAGGCACTATTTTTCACCACAAAGGCGCGAAGAGCACGGAAGCCCACAAAGTTTTCTTTTTAGATTAAGTTACAAAGGACACAAAGCCGGTTCATTGGCGATCAGGGTACGAAGGATACAAAGACACAGCGGAATGAGCAAGAGCACTTTTTGCCCCTGCGCCTTCATATCCTGTATCTTATAAGCTCAAAAAGCGGCTCTGTGCCCTTTGTAACTTAATTATAAAAAAGACTTTGTGGGCCTCCGTGCTCTTCGTGCCTTTGTGGTGAAAAATAGTGCCTCTGTACACTCTGAGACTTAAAAGGGCATATTCAACACAGCATAAAAATTGAAAAAGATAATCGGAAACTATCGATAAATTTGGCTATTACGCAAACGATAAAAATAAGACTACTTGCTAAACAATGACCTATCAATATTCAACGCAGCAAAAATATTTAATAATGCCTTCGTGTAGCTTCACGCCAGCTTAGAGTAACCTCGTGGCTGAAACAGTTTTCGCGCAACTTAGCAGGCTTCTAGGGCCTTGGCGATTTGGGATGCCAAGCTTTATAGCAATCATTGGCTCTTTATGTGGTGATGACGAGCGTCCTCAGCGTCCTCATTCCCATCTTCGGCCTCATCCTGCTCGGATGGTTCCTCAAGTGGCTGCACCTGCTGAACGACTGGCTTGTCCGGCTCATCAACGATTATGTGTATTATATCGGCATTTCCGTGATCACCTTCGTCAGCTTACACGATACGAGCACGAGCATTCTGCTGGACCCTGGCATTTATATCCTCAACATAGTCCCAATGCTGCTGGTGATCATCGTCGCGTATGCTGTGGTTAAAATGCTTAAGCTCCCGAAGGAGATGTCAGCAATATTCGTCATCTGCGCGTTCTACGGTAACACCGGCTACATCGGGTTCCCGCTCAACGTCATCGTCCAGGGTCAAGGCGCCCTGAACATGGCCGCCTTCATTTCGACGCTCTATACGGTCGTCGTCTTCACCCTGGGCATATACCTCCTGAAAAGGAACAGCGACGAGCCGGTAGAAGCTGGAAAGCTACATAAACTCCCCGTTATCTGGGCCGCCCTGCTGGGCATACTTCTGTCATGGCTCACGCTGCCGGGCTTCGTGCGGCTGCCCCTTGAGCTCATCTCGGACTCGACGTCGCCCCTGGCGCTGCTGGCGACGGGTGCCATGGCTGAAGGGGCGGCCCTCAAAATGGACATGAAGAATATCGGCATACTGAGCGCCATAAAGCTCATCCTGGCGCCGGCGCTGGTGGCTATTATGGGCACACTGATGGGGAGCACGGGCGTCATTTATAAAACCTCCTTGCTGGAAGCGGCGACACCCGTGGCAGTGACCAACTCGGTCCTGGCCTCGCAGTTTAAAATGAAAGAAGAGTTCGCTTCCCACGCTGTGATCATATCAACCGCCCTCTTCGCCATAACATTGACTATCATTCTACTATTTTTTTAAAAAATAAATTCTTTTTTATAAGTCATTTTACAAACGATTATATAGCAATCTGACATACAAATCATGGAGGTTCATAATTATGGCAAACCAAGCACCTGCTGCCGGCGGCATACCGGCCGTCGGAGCCAGCGATGACGAAAAATTAAAGGGAGCGATAGCCTATATAATACCATTATTAACGGGTATTGTTATTTTATTGATAGGCGGAGATAGTAAATTTTTAAAATTCCATGGGCTTCAAGCCATAGTATATGGTTTAGTTTTATGGATTATTGCAGTTATTCTAAGCTGGTTCTTCTGTCTGGGCACAATAATATGGATCATCGGCCTGTTATACGGGTGGTACGGTGCCTATATGATCTATACAGGTAAACCATTCGACATACCTGTTATTGCCGACTTTGTTAAGAACAGCCTGATGAAGTAATTTAATAACTGTTATTTTTTATTATAACTCTATAGAGTAAACGATGTTTTTCCCTCGGCTTATGAGAATGTTATAAATAACTCTTGTGGACCATATGCCAAAACTTATTAAATAAAACCATGTATATAAAGACCGGATTTTATGCGCTGTGAAAAAGTCCTCGGCATAGAGGGAACGGCCTGGAGCCTCTCGGCAGCGATTGTGGGCTGGGATAAAGTCTACGCGGAAGCGGCTGACCCCTATATCCCGGAGACCGGAGGCATTCACCCCATGGTAGCAGCCCAGCACCACGCGGCCCACATAGGTGAGGTCATAAAGAAGGTCGTCGACTCCGGCGTTGAGTTCGACGGCGTGGCGTTTTCACAAGGGCCTGGCCTGGGCCCGTGCCTCAGGACGGTGGCCACGGCGGCGAGGGCGCTGGCGCTGGCCTGCGACATACCGCTTATCGGAGTTAACCACTGCGTCGCCCACATCGAGGTCGGGCGCTGGCAGACAGGCTGCCGTGACCCTGTAACGCTGTATGTCAGCGGCGCCAACTCGCAGGTGCTGGCATTCCGGGCGGGAAAGTACCGCATTTTTGGAGAGACCCTGGACATCGGCATCGGGAACGCCCTGGATAAATTCGGCCGGTTCCTCGGGCTTCAGCACCCCGGCGGGCCGAAGATCGAGGCCCTCGCGAAGGAGGGCAGGAATTACATTCATTTACCATACGTGGTCAAGGGCATGGACCTGTCCTTTTCGGGCATGATGTCGTCGGCAAAGGAAGCCGCCGCCGTCCATCCCCGGGAGGACGTCTGCTACTCGCTGCAGGAGAACGCTTTCGCCATGCTCGTCGAGGTCACCGAGCGGGCGATGGCGCACACGGGCAAGGACGAATGCCTCATCGCCGGAGGCGTCGGCGCCAACATGCGCCTCCAGCAGATGCTCGGCGAGATGTGCAAGGCCAGGGGCGCGAAGTTCTATGCGCCGCCCCGGAAATATTTTGGGGACAACGGCTCGATGATCGCCTATACGGGGCTTTTGCAGCTTAAGCACGGCATGACGCTTCCAGTCGAGGGCTCCGCGGTCAACCCGTGTTTCAGGCCGGACGAGGTGGACATACCATGGCTGTAGAGAAGAGAGGTGCCGAGGCGGTCGTGCTCATCGAGGACGACGAGACCGTGAAGACACGCATCAAGAAGGGCTATCGAATCCGCGAGCTGGACGAGCGGCTCCGCTCCGAGCGGACGAGGGCTGAGGCGAAGATCATGTCCGAGGCACGCAAGCTGGGCATCCCCACTCCGATCATCTACGACGTGGGCCGCTTTGACCTTGTCATGGAGACGATCCATGGCACGCCCCTGAAGGACGTCATCGACGAGGAAAAAGCGAGAAAGGCCGGCGTGCTGGTCGGTAAGCTGCACAGCGGCGGCATTATCCACGGGGACCTGACGACGTCGAACATGCTCGTAAAAGGAGAGCGTATCTATCTCATCGATTTCGGGCTGTCCTTCTGGGACGAGATGCTCGAGTCCCGGGGCGTCGACGTCCACGTCTTTTACCAGACGCTCATCAGCTCCCACACGAACCACGAAAAGCTCATGGAGGCTTTTGCCGAAGGGTACCGCGCAACGTTCGAAGGCGCCGACGATGTCCTGGAGCGGGTCCGGGAGATCGAGTACCGCGGGCGATATAAGACAGAAACGCCGTGAGTTTATCTTATCAAATCACGCTTAATGGCCCGGGATTATTCCAGCCATGCATTCTTCACGATGATCTTACCAGAATCGCGCTTCCACTCTTTTTCATATTCCACGCATACCCGCCGTCGCATATGGGGCCCATAAGCCACGAAGGATTCGTACTCCCCGCCCTCTCCGGCCACGCTGATGCCGTATTTCCTGTGAAGCCGGTCCAGCTTATCCAGCGCCTCTCCATCAAGTATCTTTCCCAGCCACGACTCGTCCAGGCCTTCAGCATAGCACCCGGTGACCATTATACCAAAACCTTCGCCGACCATTTCCCGGACGTAGTCCCGCTGCACTTTATGCCAGAGCGGCGCAAAGGACTTGATCCCGATATCCTGGCAGATCTGGTCGAGCCTGCGGCGCTGGTACTCGGAGGCCAGCGCGCCGGATACGATGCCGTCGACGTTCAGCTCTTTAAGCGCATCCCGGAGAGGCATGAGCTCTGCCTCCGGGTCGGGCGGCGTTACCACTTCGATGAGCGGCAGGCCAATGGATTCGGCCGCCAGCCTGGTAAGCTCGATGGCCGGCACGTGGTACATGTACGATTCGGGCGATGACGAAAAAGCCGTAACCAGGTGTGTGACGTCCCACCCATAATGCGTGGCACAGAATAGCGCATAGTTCGAGTCCTTGCCGCCGGAGAAGAGCACGGCGATCTTCATTTTATAAGCTCCAGCGAGGCTTCCTCGAAGTCTTTCTTAGCCTGTTCCTCATCGAAGGTCAGTATCTCTCCGCCCTTCATGATGAGTCGGCCGTCGACAATGAGGTCGGTCACGGCGCCTCCGCTGTAGACCAGGTTGGATATCAGGTCATGATGGGGGAGCATCCGGACGTCGTCAAGGCGTATAAAGGCAAAGTCGGTACTGCCGAGCGTCGCCATGCGGAACATGGTCCGTGCGTTCGCGGCAGTGGCGTCCCAGCGGTGGGACTTTTGGAGCAGGGAGCCGATCTTCATCTCCTCTCGCATGTCCAGCGAGTTATTGCTGGACGCCCCGTCGGTGCCGAGCCCGACCGTGACCCCGGCGTCCAGTAGCTCGTGCAGCGGCATTACGCCGCCCGAGGCGAGCTTCATGTTCGAGACGGGGCAGTGGATGACCGAGGATCCATTCTCTACAATGAGCCTTATCTCCATTTTTGTCAGCCAGGCCGCGTGAATAAGCACCGTATTCTCCCCGAGCAGGCCGATGCCGTCCAGGTATTCGACGGGCCACTTCCCGGTCCGCTCGTGGCAGTCCACGCATTCTTTCCTGGTCTCGGAAACGTGGAGGGAGAGCCACACATGGTATTTATCGGCAAGCTCCCTTGCCTTGATCAGTGTCTCCTCGTCGTTGAGGTAAATGGAATGCGGCGAGACGCAGTAGCCCACACGCCCGGCCCGCATGCTTTTTAACTGTCTTTCGGCGATGCGCAGCGCATCTTTCGCGTCCTTATAGTAGGGTGTACCGAAACTCGTGATGGGCGTGCCCAGGGTCGCTCTCAGCCCGGCCTTTTCCACGGCCTTCGCCGTTTCCTCAACGAAATAGTACATGTCTAAAAATCTTGAGGTCCCGGTCCGTATCATCTCTATGAGTCCCAGCATAGAGCCTTTATAGACGAGGTCGGGCGTAAGCCGCTGCTCCATGGGGAATATGGTGTTATCCAGCCAGTCCTGGAGCTTTTCCCCGTCTCCGGCGCCCCTCATGAGCGTCATGGCCAGGTGAGTGTGGCCGTTGTTAAAGGCGGGGAAGGCGAACTTGCCTGCCGCGTCGAACTCCTCGCCGGAGTCGCCATGCCTCATGTCGCCTTTTACGATATTTTTACCATCGAAATAAGTAGCATTTCTTATTAGCATCTTTAACACGCCGTATGAATCCGAATATTGAGATTCAATGATAATGAGATTTACTCTTACATAGAATAGACGGCAGATGACGGGGAACGGATACCATCCATCTCTTATAAAGCTAAAAATACAGGAACAATCCAACACACAGGTATTTTAAAAAAAAGATGGGATTATCCTATGGTTAATCTCGCTTTACCATGGAGATGGCCTTCATGGCACAAGCATCCACGCAGACGCCGCAGTCGATGCGGCCGCCGTATCGGTAGACTCGATCACACTGCCCTTCTCGCAGGGGTCATGGAGCCCGCGGAAGTAGCCGCAGCAATCGTCGCAGCAGAAGCAGATCCAGTCGAGCCTGCCTTTCTCGTTGCGGTAAGGCCTCGGCACCAGGTGCTTTTCCTTTGCCTCATTCAGTATGGCATCGACTTTATCGAGCGTACATACGAAGTGTAAAGCACCGCTCATATACGGGAAATATTATAACATCCTATATGAACCACTCGGCGATCATGCCCATATCTTCGAGTTGATGGTATGGCCTTTGGCCGCGAGCACTTCTCTTGCCCGATCCAGGTCCATGTCCTTGACCATGAAGTAGTCCGTGTCGTAGGTCGAAAAGACGAAGACGGGTATCTTCGCATCGGCGAGAGGCGCGGTCAGCGAAGCGATCACGCCGGTCACTTTGAACGGGATGGGGCCTTCGACCTGAAAGCATTTCCAGTCCCTGTCGCACTTGATGCAATCCGGGATGGACTCCTGGGAGCAGACGAAGGAGAGCTCATTATAGGTCCTGGAGATTGTGCAGAACGTGCTCTCTTTTAGCCAATCTGGTATTGGGGAGCTCTTTTCGAGCCGACAGATGGCGAATTTACCATCTAATATCGATAATATCATTTTTACTTTCCTCTAGTAGCGTGTTTATGGCTTTAGCAAGCCGCCGTATGCCCGCTTCTATCCGGGCCTCGTCCGAGCTCGAATAGTTGAGCCGAAGCGTGTTCCGGCCGCTTCCGTCGATGAAGAACGCTTCGCCCGGGACAAAGGCGACTTTATCCTGTATTGCCATATCGAATAGCTTTGTGGACGATAAGCCTTCCGGCAGGATCACCCACAGGAACATGCCGCCCTCGGGCTTAGTATACTCCACACCGGCCGGGAAGTAGCGTTCGATGGCATGGACCATAGCGTCCCGCTGCACCTTATACATGCTCTGGATCTTTTTAATATGCCCTTCGACGTCGTTATCCGCCAGGTACTGGTAAACGACCCGCTGCACGAAGTAGCTCGTGTGCAGGTCCGCGGCCTGCTTGGCGGTGATGAGCTTATCCATGATCTCCGATGGCGCGTACAGCCATCCCAGGCGCATGCCCGGCGAGATCGTTTTTGAGAAAGTGCCCATGGTGATGACGCCACTGCCCATGTAGCGCCTCATCGGGGGCAGGTCCTCGCCCATGAACCGGATGTCGCCGTACGGGTTGTCTTCAATAAAGACCGCATCGCAGTCCTTAAAGGCGTCCGCGGCCTGTTTCCGCTTTTCATGAGAGTACGTGATGCCCGTCGGGTTCTGGAAGCTGGGCACCGAATAGAAGAGCTTCGGGCCGCTTTCGAGTACCTGCCGGAGCGCTTCGACGTCGACGCCGTCGCCCATCAGGGGAACGTCCACGAACCGGGGCTCGTACATGCCGAAGGACTGGATGGCCGCCAGGTACGTCGGGCGCTCGACGGCGACGGTGTCGCCTTTATTCAGAAATATCTTGCCGATGAGGTCGAGGCCCTGCTGGGAGCCTGTCGTAATAAGTATCTCGCCGGCATCCGCCTTGATGCCGTATTTCGCATAGCGCCTGGCAATGTATTCCCGCAGGGGCAGGTAGCCCTCCGTGGTGCTATATTGCATGGCGCTTTCCCCGCTTTCCTTCATTACCTTTATAGTGGCTGCGGTGACTTCTTCGACAGGGAATGACTTCGGGTTGGGCAGGCCGCCGGCAAAAGAAATTATGGAGGGGTCGTCAACCACTTTTAGTATCTCGCGTATGAACGAGCGCTTGACGGAATACATCCTGTCGGCAAATTGCTGTGTCATGCCTTTTCCTCCATATTGATAGCCTTGATAAACGTGGACATAATAAGCATATTAATCGTGATAAATATAGCGGCCGCACCTGTACGACCCAGGATTGAAAATTAATACAGAAAATTAAAAAATAGATATCAGATAAGCCGCTCGACGATCTCGGCCGCATCGCGCACGTATTTGGGGCACTTCGTGGCGGTTAGGCGGTGCTCTTTGGCGTACTTCATGCCCTCGGACGTGCCCATGTCGCATCCAAGCAGCTCGCGACAAACAATGGACCCGTTCATGGCTTTGAACGCCTCAACGAACTCCTGGACCTTCGCGTAGGCCTTTTCCTTCGCAGGCTCGTCCTCGGCCTTTACCTTACCATACCTGAGGCCGAGCACCATGAAGGCGCCCGTCACGGCCCCGCAGGTCTCGCACATCCGGCCCATGCCGGCGCCGAAGGCGCCCGCGACCCGGAAGGCCTGCTCTCTATCCATGCCGAACTGCCCGCAATATGCCGAAAGCACCGACTGCGAGCAGCTATAGCCTTTACTAAAGCATTCCACGGCGTCATCGGCTTTTGTCATAATATCACTCCAGCTTACACTTCGCTACGGGTATAACCTTTCCCCCGACACGCACGTCAATGGAGCCGTTTTTATCTTCGGCCCTCAGGAAGAGCAACGACGGCCGTCCCATCTCGTAACCCTGCTCCGTACGTATATCGATCGAAGGCGTGCCGAAGTACTTGTGCTTTACCAGGTACGCGGCCAGGCACCCGTTTCCACTTCCAGTGGCAGGGTCCTCGGGCACGGAAACGAACTTCGTGAAGACGCGGACGTTCAGAGCGTTCTTCGTATCGTAGGTCTCCGGGCTGAAGACCAGGATGCCGGTCGAGTCATTTCCGCCCATGCGCGAGGCGAACTTTCTCGGGTCGAGGTAGGCCCGCTTTACTGCGGCCATGCTTTTTAGAGGCACGATGATAAATGGAATTCCAGTCGAGACTTCCTGTACCGGGAAGCGGCTGTCGATATCGCCCTCGCTAATGCCCAGCATATCGGCAATGGCTGCCGGGTCGGGCATACGGAGAAAAGCCGGTTCGACCTGCTTCATCCAGAGAGCGCCGGTCGACTTATCGAGCGTCACCGTGATCTGGCCCACGCCCAGGTTCAGCTTTACTTCGCCGGAGGGCCTTTTCATGACCTTCTGCATAAGGATGTAAGCCGTGCCCAGCGTCGGGTGGCCGGCGAACGGCAACTCCTCCTCTGGCGTGAAAATACGCACGTCGTAGCCGCCATTATTATCCTTGCTGGAAAGAATGAAGGTCGTCTCGGAATAATGTGTCTCGTTGGCCAGTTTTTGCATGGTCTCCGGCGGGATCGAGGCGGCAGCCAGGAAAACAGCAAGCTGGTTGCCCGTATATTTTTCTTCCGCGAACACGTCGACTATGTAAAACGTATGGCCGGCCATAATATTCCCGCCTGCTAAGATGGCGCCGGAACATTATATATTACTTACTTATATGCGAGAATGAACCGCAGGATATGATAATGCAACTCGGGTAAGCCAATAAAAACCAGACTCTGTGTCTCGGTGCGAAAGGGCACGGCAAATAATACAAAATAATGCTCTTTTCATGCCCTTGGTAGCCTAAAATATGTGATTATACCACATACAGTTTTTATTTTCGGGAGTTTACCCTATGTTGAGGGTGTTAGAGTGAAGACCGCTTATCTAATCAGTTCGTCCATCATAGTCGTCCTGCTATGCGTTTCGGTTATAGCCGGGAACGCCCAGTCGTATTCGCCGCTATTCTCAATATCGTCTTTAGACGATCTATCATCCCAGATGAGCACGTATATGAATAATCTGCCGCAAAATGCCATGCAGCAATCCTCACAACTGCCAGGCTATAACATGTCGATGCCGTATTCGGGCATTTATAACTTCGACACGACGCCGTTCACAAACTCCAATACGAACCAGATAAATGTGTCCAGGGTCAATTCGTCGTCCTTTACGATGCCCATCATCGACCTGTCGGGGTTCAGCTCTTCTACCTTAATGCCCATGCTGCTGTCGGATTCCGTGACCCAGACGACCGCGGGAGTACAGCCTAATTCGACCAATAATTATACGCTGGATGATAACGGCTCGACCATTAACATGAAGGTGAACGATACGATCTACGTCCAGCTGCCATTCCATATTAATACGGGAGGGGTGTGGAACGTTACTGTGACCAATGGCCTGAACATCACCGGGCAGCGTACCCTCACGCCGCTGCTTAGCGCGTCCTCCACGCCAGGGAATATGGACCTGACGGCCATACAGGAGTTCGATGTCCAGGCTGTCTCGCCGGGGACGCACTATATAAAAGGCATCTGCTCAGGCTCTAACAAGACCTACATGCTCACCGTCATAGTCAGTTGACGGAGCACTTTTAAAAACGTTACTTTTTATTTTGCATTACAATGTTGAATAATAGGTACTAACTGTCCATATGACCCGTTTTAAGCTCACGAAGAGGTGCCCTTCTCGGGGTAGATATTTAATAACCACGCGGTCATGAGGTTCTGTATAGTCTATGGTACCTCGTCCATGTCTGAAAGTCTGTTAAAAATCAGTACCTGTGGAAACAAGAAAAGTTGATTCGTTGTCTGTGAAAGTATCGTGAATGAACGTGCCCGATAGTGTCTTATTATTATAAGGGGTAGGTGAATCCACCTACCAATGTTATCCTTCCCATGTTCATCTTTCCGGCTAGCACCAGCCGCAGCCGCCCCAGCTCCAGGGCCACAAGCCACAGAAGCCCCAGCTCGGGGGCCAATAGCCACAGCCACTAAAGCCATAGCCGCCAAAGCCACAACCACCAACGCCGCAACCACCAAAGCCACAACCACCACAGGCGGCGGCGGGCAGTGCGAGGGCTAGTACCGCTAGCACGAGAAGTAATACTATAGACAATTTCTTAAAGTCCAATTTAATCACCCCTACACGTTAGAGATTGCCGAATAAAAATATAGCATTACTAGAATTAAAATGCAAGAAATCAACCGCTAAATCGCTTATTATAGCTAAATATAGTAACGGGTTTTTTATTCTTTATATTCTTATCAAGACCATTCGATTAAAAAAATAAGCATAAGTTAGAGGATTATATCCTTATTATTAGACCTCAAAGCAAAGGAAGCTCTATTATTGTTTATAACAATTTAAGATGTTTTTGTTTTTAGGCTTGCATGTTGTATCAGGGTGAGCCACTTGTCATCGCCCTTTAATTCAATACCGCAAGCTTCGGCGTTATGTAATTGTGGTACACCTAAATTCCCTATAACTTGTTTTAGCTGCCAATTTTACACAGGCATATTGACCAGGGGCTAACTGCCAAAGGCTTGACAGAACCGGTCATGATAATGATTATATATCTGAACATGAAAAGAAGGAATGAGTTTACCGACTCTTATGTTTATAAGGTGCCTCCATGTTGAATAATGCGATCGTCACACCGGCCCTTCTGCCCTTTCAGGAGCTGGAGCAGAGCGTCTGGAAGAAGGAAACGTGCGCCGGATGCCGGGGCTGTATCACGGTCTGCCCCGCGAACACGCTGGCCTTTGACCTAAAGCTGGCCAGGCCGTACCAGATCACGCCGTGCATCGACTGTAAAGCCTGCCTGGACGCCTGCCCGAGGACTCCGGCCAACATGGATAAATTATCACTGGATATCGTCGGCCCTTACCTGGATATCAAGAACGTGAAGGCTAACGGGAATGGCCGATACCAGAACGGAGGGGCTGTCACCGCAATACTAAAAGCCGCCCTGGACGAGGGGCTTGTCGACCGCGTCATCGTGATGGGCTCCGACCGCTGGGCGCAGAAGGCATACGCCCGGATCGTCTCGGACCCTGCGTATCTCGATAAGGTCGCGGGCAGTAAATATACGGCGAACGATATTCTGGAGGCCATGCGGGACGTCATGAAGGACGCCAGCGTGAGGAACGTGGCGCTCGTCGGTATGCCCTGCACCATGCAGGCGGTCGGCCTGTTAAGGAGGTCCTCGAACGAGTACGCCGCGAAGCTCACCCAGAAGATACGGTTTCTGGTGGGCCTTTTCTGCTTCGAGTGCTTTGACGATACGCTCGTACCGGAGGTCACGCAGCGCCTCGGCGTGCCGCCCTGGCGCATCGCGAAGATGAACGCCGGCGAGGGCAGGCTTACGGTCACGCTGCGGAATGGCGAGATAAAGACGCTGCCGCTGGCGAAGCTGGCGGAGTTCGTCAAGCCTGGATGCCGTAAGTGTAATGATTTCACATCAAAGCTGGCGGATATTTCCGTCGGCAGCGTGGGCAGTGCCGCCGGCTCGAGCGTCGTTATCATCAGGACGCCCGAGGGTGCCGGGCTATTCGAGATCGCGAGAGAGACGGGAGCCGTTAGCGTCGCAGACGGCGTCGACGTGGCGGCGATCGAGAAGGTCGGTAAGCTGAAGCTTAAGAGGAACGGCTTCTAAGCTCTTCATTTTCATGTGCTGGTGTGATATTTAAATATATTACTTATGTATAGCCCCTTCGGTTTTACACTTGTTTAATTTTTTTTACTGTGTTGAATATGCCCTTTTAAGTCTCAGAGTGTACGGAGGCACTACTCTTCACCACAAAGTCCGGTAGTTCCATGTTTGTTGTGCTATCGTTTGTCCTTTGTTCGTGTGGTTCGCTGATTTGTCCGGTTTTTCAACACTAAAACACGAATTATTTTTTAGTCCCACGTAAGGGGCACGAACCGCACTAAAGTAGATGCTTTCACGTCAAAACACTAAACAACCTCCCGAAGGGCACGAACATCACTAATTATTTGAAACACTAGAGAAAGCATAAATTTCATGCCGTCCTCGTGGTTCAATCCTTTAGTGTTTTCGTGTCATTCGGGAGGTTGTTTCGTGTTTTAAGCGCCAGGCATGGACCTTAGTGATTTTAGTGCCCTTACGTGGGATAAAAAAGAATTCGTGCTTTAGTGTTGAAAAACCGACGGGCAGTACTAAAGTGGAAAATAGGGCAAAGGGCCACTAAACAAACACGGAACAACTGGCCTCCGTGGTGAAAAATAGTGTCCTCAGTGCCCTTAAAAAGCTTAAAATACGGGAGTAATTCAACACAGCAGTTTTTTTGCGACTCACGTACAGCCCTTCGTGTTGAAAAGTCGAAAAAATCAGCTAAAAGTAATATATAAGCATTTCAAAATTAAAAATGCATAGATTTAAAAAGATAACAAGGGCTTCATAAGAAGCCCCGGACGAGCTTAATCAGCGCGTCGGTGACTACCCATAATGCGCCACCCAGTAAAACCGATATGAACGCCAGCAGCAGGGTCGCGGACGTGTCGTCAATGTGCCTATTTCTGAGTATCTTATACATGTTAAACACAAGGAAGTACACGATGATCATGAGCACGCCCATCAGGAAAGGCATGATCGAGGGCATCAGCAGCCCGCCGATGGGATTCGTGAACCAGGTCTTATCGGCCAGGGCCGTATTATAAGTGTACAGGCCCATGATACCGGCCGCGCCATCCAGCAGGAACGCGAAGACCACACTCACCAGGAAGGCGATCATCATATCGAAGAAGGGCACAAAACTGCCTCTCTTCGTCAGAAGGCTCGTGATCCAGAAGGACAGGATGGCGGCGATGGGCCAGAGCAGGGCGAATAAATAGACGACACCCCGGGGGTCGATTAAATAGTTATTACTATTGGCCAGCCAGTAATAGATCATGTAGGAGAAGAACGTGATAAACCATAGCCGGGTCATATCCTTTCCCCTGCCTTTCGCGATGTAGCGGGTCAGGAAGATCATTATAGGGCCGACAATGGCCAGGACGCATAATAAGATCAGATCGAGATCCATGAATCCACCTTATGCCTTGCTAATGTTGGTGCAACTATATTATAGTTCGCGTCATGAGATGAAAATCGGTAAGAGATAAAGGCCGCTCACGGGATATGCCCTGGAAAAATAAAAAAGCTATCACGACGAGCCCGAATAATCGTCGCCAAAAGAAGTAGCGGTTTGTCTGAAAATAGACTCGCCATTCTTCTCATAGAATTCCTTATAAAGTAAGAAGATCCTTGCAGCGTCCCCGACGGCCTTATGGGGCTTCACGAAATTGCGGCAATAAGGAGGCACGTCGTAGGTGAAATGGTCCGAGCGGATATAACGCCAGTTAGTCTTGAAGCCGATGAGCCGTGAGATCCTGTCGAGCGATATCATGTTTGTCATGCCCAGTGCCCGGGAAACCTCTTCCTGCAGGTCGAGGATATCGTATTCCGTCAGGTCGACCCCGGCCCTGCGCAATATGAACAGGTCCTGCGACCTGGAGAAGAAGACCAGCCTCGAGGGCTTATATTCGCCGAACACGTCCGAAAGATAGCGGTTCAGGAGCCCGAAGGACCGGTAGGCTATCCGCCTGCAGGCATCTTTATCGGCCCTGTCGAGCCTGAACTCGGGGTCGTAAGGCTTCTGGTGCTCGTTCCGGGCGCTGTTGGCCACGCGCTCGGCCAGCCCCACAGTATTTCCCAGGCTGTCCACGATGTTCTTTCGCATCACGAGGTCGCAGTCCATGCAGAACTTCCTTGACTCGAAGGCCGGGCCTGACCCGTCTTCCGAGAGCACCATCCCGATCTCGACGGGTATCATGTCCCGCCGGGTCGAGCCGTAGATCTGCCCGTATTCGAGGTCGACGAACGCCTGCATGTTTCATCCCCTCGCCTTTACGGCCGCGTCGAGCGCCTTTTCCAGGTCGGCCTTCTCGTGGTACCCGATGATGGCCGACGCCCTTCTGTTAGCGGTCGTCGAACCGCTCACGTCCGCATACAGGTAGCTCCCGTCGGAATTTTTCTTCACGACGACGTCCATCTGGGGTATGCCGTCCACGTAGAAGGCGTCTGCGAGCGTGCCGTTCTCGTCTATGTTCACGCCAATGAACGTGACGCCGGGGTATTCGGCCTTAAGCTCTTCGATGATGGGCTCCTCCTGGGTGCACCAGGTGCACCAGGGCGCCCCGAAATCGACGAAGACTGGGCCGCTGTCCAGGGCGGCGTCGATGCCGGCCAGGGCACCGTCGGAGCCCGCGCTGCCGTTCTGGCCGCCCGAAACACAGCCCGTCATCAGGGCGGCGAGCATAATAAGGATAAGCGCGCGCGACTTCATCCTTGATAATCAAGTATTTAATAAATTAAAACTTTCTCTTGGAAAGGAGCACGGAGCCCATGAAGGTGAATATCGACGAATATGACGTCATCCATTATTGCTACGTCTGCCGGCAGGAGGCCGCGCAGCCCCGCGCCGTCATCTCCATGTCCATGGATAAAGAAGTGAACGGAGAAGTCCACTTGCATAAAAGGATGAGCCTCGATCACCACGGCGGCCCCATGATCCAGGACCACAGGGATAATTTCCATACGAGGGCTTTTGAGATCGACGACGAGACAGAAAATTACGAGACGTGCGCCCGCATCGTCATGGACTACGTCAACAAGGGCTTTGATATCACATACCTGAAGCTGGGATAACATGCATGGATACAAGCGATGGGACGAGAGCGACCGCAGAAAAACCATGGACCCCGATGTCATCTTATCGAAGGCCGGCCTGAAGCCGGGAATGACCATCGTGGATATCGGCTGTGGCCAGGGATATTTTGCAGTACCGGCCGCACGCATCGTCGGCCCGAAAGGCCGTGTGTACGGCATCGACGTCGACGCGGATGCGCTCGAGCTGGTGGACAGAAAAGCGTCGGACGCGGGGCTGAACATAAAGACTATTGCGGCCGAGGCCGAGAGCGCCGTCGCCTGCGAGGGCTGCGCCGATATCGCGTTTTTCGGCATATGCCTCCACGATTTTCAGGACCCCCAAAAAGTGCTGGCAAACGCCCGAAAGATGCTCAGGTTAGGCGGAAGGCTCGCCGACCTGGACTGGAAGAAGGAGCCGATGGAGGGGGGTCCCCCTTTGGAAATACGGCTCAGCGAGCAAAAAGCCTCCAGGCTTATCGCTGATGCCCGGTTCAAGGTCGAGTCCGTGGAGGATATCTCGGGCCGGTACTACCTTATCCTCGCAAAAATATAGAAGAGTTTTATAGGATGAGAAAACCAATTTTCTTATCATGTGCGAGCTCTTCGGGTTCAGCGGCAGCCGTGAGGCAAGCCTTGAAGGCGGCTTATGCAGCTTTGCCGAACATTCCGACCGGAACCCGCACGGCTGGGGCCTGGCCTGTTATAGTAACGGCGTCCCCATTATAATAAAAAAGGCCGTGGAAGCCCGGAAGAGCCCAGAATATTATGATGCTGCCCGGCTCGCCCGAAGCGACGTTATCGTCGCTCATATCCGCCACGCCTCCTGCGGCAAGATCAACGAGGCGAACTGCCACCCGTTCTACCAGGAGCTTCTGGGTAAGCACTGGGTCTTTGCCCATAACGGCCACGTGGACGGCGTAGCCCGGCATCCCAGGACTCATGGCGAGACCGACTCGGAAAGTGTTTTTAATATAATTCTCGATAATATTGTCAGCCACAGGCACCAGGATAACGGTACTGCCCTCCATGGTATAACCGGCGGCATCGCCAGCCTGTTCGACGACTACGAGTTCGGCCGCCAGATAGGGCTCAACTTTGTCATGGCGGACGGAAGCACCGTTTATGCGTACAACCACCATGAGGACAAGCCCATGTACTGTTCACAAGAAAACGAGGGCGTGACCGTGTCCACGCAGAAGCTCGACGGCTATTCGTGGGAAGCCATGCCCGCAGACCACCTGCTTCTTCTGAAAAAAGGTGAAATATACGCACTTTCAGAGAGGATATGATCTATCCGGGTCTTTGATACCTGTTTAAGGCACAAAGCTGGCCCTGATGATTAACTATTTATTATATATCGTCTTAAGTAGCAGCATAACGTGCTATTCTATGCGAATACGCCATTCGAATGTAAGGTGAAGAATAATGGCAGTTGGAATAAAAACCATCTCGAATGAAATGCGCGGCGCGCCTAAGGCCGCGCAGGGACATCATCATGCTCATACGCAAAGCAGGTCTGCCCATGAGACCAGGCAGACCAATAAGATCCTCGAGCTTGAGTGGGAAGCGCTCGGAAGAAAACTGAACAAGCCTGTGGGAAAAGAAAATTCCGACGTGGAAAAACTTCGCATGCAGCTTAAGGACAGGGAAGAGCAGCTGAAGTACGCCGAATCTGTTATAGAAAAGCTAAAGGCGGAGCTGCGCGCGCTCCAGCAAAAGCAGGGCAACAGCCAACAAAATCAAAATAAACAAAAGAAAAACCAGCAGATGCGAAATCAACAAAAACAGAATCAGCAAAAGCAGGCGAAATACCAGGGCCAGAAGGGGCCTGCCGGCAGGCCTGAGTTCCAGAAAAAACCGCAGCAGCAGTACCAGAGACCCCAACAGAATAAGCTCCAGTCGAAAGGTCGAAAATAAAATTTTCAATTACTACACTTTTAACAATATGTTTGTTGGCGTTAGAATAAATTAGAAACAATCACCGGATGGGTGAATATTTCAAATTTAATCTCTTTTTTAAATATTTAAACATCTTTTCAGGGCATTTTACATAGTTTTTGGAAGTTCATGCCATAAAGTAGTCCCGCAGGAAGGAATATTTTTGGAAAAATGCGATTATATGGCCAGCAAGTTTATTATATTGAACGAGAGTTCAATTAAGTGAACGATAACTATGATAGGGCTATTCGACAAGTACGTAGACTTTAAGATCCTGGGCCTGTTCCTGGCTAACCCCAACACACCGTACCATGTAAAAGAAGTATCCCGCAAGCTGAGCGTAAGCCCTGCGAGCGTGAGCAACGCGCTAAAATATTATGAGAATACGGGCTATCTGATAAAAGAGGAAAAGGGGCTTGCCCACATATACCACTTAAATAAAGAACACCCCGTGATGGTCTCCCTGAAAAGGGCGTATGGCATAGCACTGATACAGTCCACAGGGCCCGTAGAGGCGTTCCTCCAGGCGGACCCGAACATCATGTCCTTTGCATTATACGGAAACTATGCGGACGGGACGTTCGACGAGCATAGCGACATCGAGTTCGTCGCCGTGGCGCCGTCGGCCATCGATAAGTTCTCGAATCAGCGCAAGTTTTCCGAAGTCCGTAAGGCAATAGAGGAAAAGCTAGGCCGGCCTGTGTCCATCTTCGTCGCCACCATGTCCATCTGGAGCACCATGAAAAGCGCCAATGATCCTATGTATAAAAAGATCATGGATAATCATGTTCTTATATATGGCAATGGCCTCGAGGACCCGTTCGCGAACCAGTAAAAAAAGGAAGGGCATTACTTCATGCCCACGATGCCGTCGGTCACGATGAGCATGCCGTTATCGGCCTTCACGACGTTGGAGACCTTGATGCCGTTGACCATGATGCCGCTGCTCGTCTTCTTCGCGCTGATCTTCTGGCCGCCGATGGAGTTCATCGTGAACGAGTTGCTGCCCTGCTGCGGCTCGGAGACCTTCGATACGATGCAGCTCTCGACGAAGCTCTTCGCCGTGGCCTGGTCCATCGAATTGACATCTATGCCCGCGCTCTCGAGGGCGCTGTCGCTCGGGGCGAAGACCATGTACGGGCCTTCGTTCTGGCTCAGCGCCTGGTCATAGCCCGCCGCCTTGACCGCTGCGGTGAAGCCGCTCAGGTTCTGCGTATCTGCCAGCGTCTGCGCGAGGTCCTTATTGCTCTCCTTCAGCCCACCCTGCTGACCCTGGCCCGCCTGGCCCTGCTGTGCGCCTCCCTGATATGCGGGCTGTGCCATCTG
>NZ_DATJPM010000098.1 GCF_035506375.1 Methanocella sp. | reverse complement strand
AAAATAAGACTACTTGCTAAACAATGACCTATCAATATTCAACGCAGCAGATTTTTCAAAGTTGTTTATTGGGATTCGCTCAGAAGCCTGAACCGGCCCAGGCGGGGCTGGGCATAGACATTGAAGCGCTGAGTCCTTTCGTGGGAATTCAGTTCCACGGTGTGCGAGTAACGCCCTTTCCTGGCGATGTGATACTCGCCGGACTCCTCGGTATCATACTGGCTCTCCGGGTTATAGATGATGACGTCCTTATACTCTGAATCGATGTATTTCCCTGATGCGGTTATGAGGAACCCTATCTTGACATGGTCCGGGCTTTTAGGCATAAAATAGAAGAATCTTCCGGTGTCACGGGCCGAGCCCATGATGTATTTGCCATCGCCTTCCGGGAGATATGTGTCCAGGGTCATTTGGACACTATATTATAATTTAATATATATATTATTATGGCAATTAAGTTCCGATCTTCAGCGGCTCGCATACCTGCTTGAGCGTCGCTATGGCGGACAGCGCCGCTAAAAAGCTCGTCTTGGGGTTGGTATCCGACGGTACGTTCTCGATCTTCGCGTGGAAGTCGCCGAAGTCGCCCCTGACGTGTATTTCGTGGATGTTGCGGGAGATCGTGGGATCGACGACGACCTTGACGATGGTCCTCTCGAAGCCCACGCCCACCAGGCTGAGCGACGCGGCCACGTTCACGTTCGCGGGGAACTCCTTTATGGCGACGGCGGCGGGGCCGGAAAAAATCTCTGTCGGCTTAGTGAATTTATCCAGATCGAGGTTATTCCTGACAACGAAGGGCGCGCCCTTCAGCCCTTTTGCGGGCTTGCGCGTCGTGATCGTCACGCAGTCGATGTGCTTGATAGAGGCGGACTTGACCGCATCCAGCCCGCCGATAGCGCCCGATGGGACATAAATGTGGCAGTGATGCTCCCGGGCAAGCTTCTCGATCTCATCTAAAAGTTTTTTATCGGACAAGGCGCCCACGCTCATGATCATGACGTTCTTTGAGTTCGTCAGCGCGGCTACGGCGACTTCGCGGACGGCGGCCTGCGATGCAGCCTCAACGACTATATAGCACTCTTTGACAAGCTCTTTGAGCGGCAGCACCTTCGGCTTTTGCTTCAGGGAGGCGGCGAACTCCTCGGCCTCGCCCACCTGCCGGTCCCAGATGGCCACCAGCTCCGCCGGCACCGTTCCGTCATCGATGGCACGGGCGATCTCTTTGCCAATCGCCCCCGTGCCGACAATACCGATCTTGAACATGTTATCGCAAGTCTCTTAAATCTTGATTGCTCAAATGATTTACGGTGCTAACGATGCTGACGGCGGGAGAACTGGACGCGTACCTTGGCGAAGACCTCGGCGACGATGACGACTCGAATGGGATCGTACCCGTAGTAGAGGCTTTCGGCCGGATCATCTGTAAGGAGGACGGCGTGCTCGCCGGCCTGGAGGAAGCCTGCGCTATTTTCCGCCACCTCGGCCTTGCCGCCGGATCGGATTTCGTCGATGGCCAGCCGGTTAAAAAAGGCGATATCGTGCTTGAAGCCCGGGGTAGCGCCCGGGACCTGATGCGGGGCGAGCGCCTCGCGTTGAATTTCATCGGCCGGATGAGCGGCATCGCCACCCTGACTGCGAAGTGTGTCGCGCTGGCTCCGGGAGTACGCATTGCCGCTACGAGAAAGACCACGCCGGGCTTCCGAAAGTTCGAGAAGCGGGCCATCAAGCTGGGCGGCGGCGATACGCACCGCTATGACCTGTCGTCGGCCGTCATGATCAAGGATAATCAGATCCGCATAATGGGCCTGGAAGATGCCATTAAAGTGGCTAAGAGGGCCGCAAGCTTCACGAAAAAGATAGAGGTCGAGGTCGAATCGCTCGAGGATGCGGAAAAGGCAGCAAAGCTCGGCGCCGATATCATCATGTTCGACAACATGAAACCCCCGACAATAAAGAAAGGCGTAAAGCTCGTGAAGTCCATTGATAACCATATTTTGATCGAAGCGTCGGGCGGTATAAGCCTCTCGAACATTTCTGGGTATGCGAAAACAGGCGTGGACGTCATATCGCTTGGCGCCCTTACCAGGGATGCCCACTGGCTCGACTTCAGCATGGATATTCAGCTATAGCGGGCGGATCCTCATAATTCCCGGGAATAAACCGGGCCATAAAACGATAAAACAATGATGTAAAAAAATATGGATAAACAAAAAGGAAAAGGGAGAAAGCGTCACTTCAGGGCTTCGAGGATGCTCTCCATGTCGACGTTCTCCGTGAACATCTTTTTCATGACCTCGATCTTTTCCGGGTTCTTGATACGGACGCTCCGCAGCAGCGCCTCCATCTTGTCAACCAGGGTCATCGTGTCGTCCGGGAATAATATTACCGGGATGCCTAATTCCTCGGCACGGCCGAGGATCGGCATGGTCGGATACAGGTTACCCGACAGGAGCAGGCACGGCGACCGGGCCTCCAGCCCTGCCATCTGCGTGTCCGCCCGGTCGCCGGCAGTAATGACGGCCCTGTGGGGCTTTCTCCGGAATACCTTGATAGCGTTGTCCAGCGACATGGCGCCTACGACGATGCCGTTCACGGGTACGTCAAGGTTACCCCTGCCTGCCAGAACCTGGCCATGCAGGTCCTCGGCGATCTCGCCCGCGGTGACGCTCATGAGCGCCTTGTTCTGGGGTATGACACCCAGCACCTTGACGTTCTTCTTCTCGAAGTAGGGCACGACCTTTTCCTTGACGAAATTAATGAAGTTGGGTCCGATGTTATTGAATACTATGCCTACGAGCTCGACGTCCTTCGGCATCAGCTTCATGTAGGTGACGATGCGGTTCACGGCGAAATCGTCGCAATACCTGGCGACCAGCAGTATCTTGCTGCCGGTCATCCGGGCGACCTCGAAGTCCGACAGGCCGAGCACCGAGCCGCCGCTCATGTCGCCGGCGCCCTCGAGCATGACGATGTCCTTGTCCTTACTGACCTTCTGGAACGTAGACTCCAGCTTGCCCGCAAGCGGCTTTTCCTTGCCTTCCAGCGTATCGTCGAGCAGGCGATAGGTGAACAGTACGGGGGCCATGTCGTGCAGGCTGTCGTCCAGCCCGAGGACGCGCTTCATCGTCAGCGCATCGTCGTCCGTCAGAACGCCGTTGGAGTCGACGATGATGTTGCCGACGGGCTTCATGTAGCCGACCTTGAGGTCGTTGTCCTTGAGTTTCGTTGCCAGCGCCATGGTCACGGCGCTTTTACCGGAGTAAAGCTCCGGCGAGCTTACCATTATCGAACGCATTCGTCTTCCCCTGTAGTAGACATGTGGTAGTCTGTATGTATCTGGCTCTTATCCGACTTAAGATTATCTAATGATTAAATATGACAATTCTTTGCATATATTTCTTGTCGTTTTGCATATCCTGAAAGAACCATTAAGCATTTATGCCTTTGGAGCATTTTTTTCCACAAACGTATTTTCAGTCGTGTTCATTATGATGGTCAGAACTACGTACCACGTAGAGGCGGAAAAGCCTCTCGATATTGTAGCGAAAGAGATCGCGGCCGAGCAGTCTACTGGCACCTGGACGGACGTGCCCGCAGAGCGGGAAGTCCATGAGAAGGTGGGCGCCCGGGTCGTGAGCGCTGAGGATAATACGGTCGTCATCGACTTTCCCGAAGAGATCTTCGAGCCCATGAATATCCCGCAGATCCTCTCCGTCGTGGCCGGCAACCTGTATGGCCTCGGCGGGCTGAAGGCCCTTCGCCTGGAGGACGTGGACTTCGACCCGCTGGTAAAATATTATAAGGGCCCGGTCTTCGGCATCCAGGAAGTCAGGAAGTACCTGGGCGTCTACGACCGGCCGCTGGTCGGCACGATTATAAAGCCTAAAGTGGGGCTCAGCCCGAAGCGCACGGCCGAGGTGGCAGAGCAGGCTGCGCTGGGCGGCTTAGACCTCATTAAGGACGACGAGACCCTGACGGACCAGGCTTTTTGCCCGATGGATGAGCGCCTGCCGGCGGTCATGGACCGGCTGGATAAGGTCAGGAAAGAGATCGGCAAGCCGTGCCTGTACGCGTGCAACGTGACGGCGGGCGCCGACAAGATCGTGGAAAGGGCCGAGCGGGCAAAAGAGCTGGGCGCCAACATGATCATGGTCGACGTCCTGACGGCCGGCTACTCCGCTATCCAGGCCATCAACGAGGCGAACATCAACCTGCCCATACACGTCCACCGGACCATGCACGGGGCACTGACTCGAGGCGCCTTCGGCATGTCCATGCCGGTCATCGCCAAGCTCACGCGGATGGTGGGCGGCACGAACCTGCACATCGGCACCTACAGCGGCAAGATGGAGCACAACGTCTACGACATCGACCGGTCCCGGGACATCCTGCGGAAGCCCTGGGATAATTTCAAGCCCATGTTCCCCGCGGTGTCAGGCGGCATTTACCCGCAATTACTAAAGGCCAACCTGGACCGCTATGGCATCGACTGCATCCTGCAGGCCGGCGGCGGTATTCACGGCCACCCCGAGGGCACCGTGGCGGGCGCGAAGGCCATGTTCCAGGCCGTGGAGGCGTGGAAGGAGAACGTCTCGCTTGAGGATTACGCTAAAAATCACCACGAGCTTTCCATAGCCTTAAAGAAGTGGGGCCCCTCTAAGTAACTATTTTATTCTTTACTATTTTATCCCGAAAAGTACCCCTTACCAATAAATTTACGTATTTTATCGTCATATTAAACGAAACCGAATATAATATTCTTAAATATAGTCGTAATTAGAGATGATTTGGAGTTGAATGGGGTATGACGGGACGTATCTTAATAGTTTATGATACGAAAGGCGGTAGTACGTCGGAGATCATCCAGTGGATAAAGGATGGGGCCGCCTCCAGGGGCGCTTCCGTCGACGTGAAGGCCCCGGACGCCGTGACCTCTCTCAATTATGACCTTATCGTAGTCGGAACACCCATCTATGACGACCTCCCGATGTGCAGCATCAAGCATTTTTTGGAAAGTGAAGGCCTGCGCAACCGGAAGGTGGCGATCTTCGTGGTCTGCTTCGCCGGGATCTTCGGCATGAGGAACTTCATGGTGCGCAAATACCTGGACTATCTGCGGGAGGCCTGCGACGGCGTTGTGGTGAGGATAACGTCGTTCGATAGCGCGATGGGGCCGTGGCGTAAGATCAACCGGGCCATCTGCATAGATTTCGGCAAAGAGCTCGCCTCGCAAGCCTATAGCCAGCCGGCCGCCATGGAGACCGCATAAACCACGGCGACACGGCGAACACGGCGTTTTTTATTGATCGGCACGGCGGACGCACGGCGACACGGTTTCCGGGTAATATCATTAAGCAGGGGGTCTCCGAGGGGGTAAGCAAGAGCGCTCAGCGCGGCGTCAGCCCCCTTCAGGATATAAAAGGGCGCCGTGTTCGCCGTGTCGCCGTGGTGAATAAAAAACCGTGCCGTCCGTGGTGCCTCCGTGTCGCCGTGGTCTTTCACCCTCGCTGCCCTATCCGACCAGGATGCCAGTCGGTCTACTATCGCTTTTTGCACCTGCGCATCGTCGTTAAAGTCACATTTTGCCGGAGAAACTTCATAATCCATCGTAACGTTCAGGCAATTATACAGACGAGCATATCTCCTTTCCCCGGGCACGGCGAAAGGTATATTTGCCGCTGGGCTAAACATAAGCATGCTACTGTTTAGCAATGATACAATGTCGCAATGAGGCAAATAGAATGACCGTTAAATTCGATAAGAGGGTCACCGGGATCGACATCTCGGGGATCCGCAAGGCGTTCGAGGGCGCCGGGCCAGGCGCCATCAACCTCGGCCTGGGGCAGCCGGACTTCGACACGCCGGAGCACATTAAGGCCGAAGCCGTCAAGGCCATCGAAGAAGGCTTCACCGGGTATACCAGCAACATGGGCATTCCCGAGCTGCGGGAAGCCCTGGCGAGAAAATTCAAGAGCGAGAACGGTCTGGACTATACGCCCGCCCAGATCATGGTCACGTCCGGTGCCAGCGAGGCGCTCCACATCGCGCTTGAAGCTTTATGCGGCAAGGGCGACGAGGTGCTCGTCCCCGACCCGGGCTTCGTCTCCTATTCGGCGCTCACCACCATCGCCGACGCGAAGCCTGTCCCGGTGCCGCTGGGCGAGAACCTGCGCTACGACCCGGAAACCCTTAAAGAGTTCATCAATGACAGGACCAAAGCCATCGTGCTGAACTCTCCGTCGAATCCGACGGGCGCGGTCCAGGCGCCCGACGAGATCAAGGCCATCGTGGAGATCGCCCTCGATAAGGGCGTGACGGTCATATCTGATGAGGTCTACGAGCACTTTATCTACGAAGGCGTGCACGACAGCCCGGCCCGGTACGGGGATAACGTCATAACGGTCAACGCGGCCTCGAAGACTTACGCCATGACGGGCTGGAGGCTGGGCTACCTGGCCGCGGGTCTCGATTATATCGACCAGATGCTCAAGGTACACCAGAACGTGCAGGCGTGCGCGTGCTCCATTTCCCAGCGGGCGGCGCTGGCCGCCATCACCGGCCCCCAGAACTGCGTCACCCTCATGCGGGACGAGTTCAAGCGCCGGAGAGACTATCTCGTCGGCGAGCTGCACGCCATGGGCGTCGAGTGCATCACGCCCCGGGGCGCCTTCTATGCGTTCCCATACGTTGGCGACGAGCAGGCGAAGGTCGCGGAATTACTGAAAAAGGGCGTCATCACCACGCCGGGCACCGCCTTCGGCGCGAACGGCAAGGGCTTCATCCGGCTGTGCTATGCGACGTCGATGCCGAATCTGCAAAAAGCTGTCGGCATCATGAAGACGGTGCTATGATCATCTCTTTTTTTATTTTCTAACATCATAACTTAAATTGGATATTTTCATTTTTAATGCGTGCCTTCATGGTATCATTTTTTTTATTTTGATCTTATCGTCCCGCCGAGCCAGGCTTCGGGCGTAATGCCCAACGAGCGCCCATTCTCGCGTACCCGGCCGGTCATGAGGTCGCGGTAATAGCGGCACCACCCGGTCACCGGCGACCGTGCGTAACCGTGAGAACCGCCGCCGTCTGCATTAGAGGCAGGCATCGGAAAGCCCTTGCTCTCGTAAAAGTCGCAGACCCCGTGAAGCCATTCGTGCAGCCAGACCTCGCCAACGCAGGGTACGTTCCAGTCGGCATCGGCCGCGCTGGCGACGCTGCAATAGGTGCCGCCTCCTGGTATGTTACCCGGGCCTATGGCGAGCCCCCAGCCGCCCGATGGTATCGTGCATCCGCGTTCCAGGTCGTTCCTGGGCCAGAATACGAAGACGGAATCATAATCCGGAGCATGCTCTAATAATTCAGGACGAACATCGTCGGGCGAAGGCCAGTATTTAGGGCCGCCCATATTTGTTAGGCTTGACAGTGGTCGGGATATGTGCAGAATATCATACGCCACTTCAACGAGGCCGCAGGAGCACTCCCTTGCCAGTAATGGAAAATGGCCCAGGGACCATTCGGCCGCCCGTACTTCCTCATGCCTCATCTGGTACTGAAAACGCCCGATGGAGCCCTTAAATCTCACGTCGATGCTGTGGAATGCCAGGCAAAGGACGTGCCATCGGGACGGCGATACTATCCGCTTTTTAGTCGCGTTCAGAAGGTCGGACAGGAACATGGTCACTTTACCCTGGAAGGCAGTCGCATAGCGATCCGCACGCTATGGCCCATCTGAGGCAGCGGTATCTGGTACGGGTCGATGGATACCGATGGCTTTGGCGAGGGCTTTTTCTTCTGCTTCAGGTCCGGCAGGGAGCCCGCGCTGGAGGCCACTAACAACAGCCCGAGGACGATCACCAATGCAATGAGCATGATCAGGAGCTTTCTTTTCGTCGCCCATCCCCTATAAGAGTATACAATTTATGTTTAAAACCGTTGGCGATTATAATTAGCCTGAACGGGTATCGTGCCTGCATTTTTCCTCTTTATAGGCCTTCATATTGAGAACGTCGCGCTCTTTTTCCCGGTCTCGAGCATCACGTTGAAATCGTGACCCCAAAGCTCGCGTATAAGCTCAGCGCGACGTCGAAGAGAAGCGGCACTTACATATAAATAAAATTTTAAACATATTATTATATATAGTCAATATTATTATATAAATATCCAATAGCCTTAGCCGTATAATCATAAATTTAATGAATTACCACAATAGAAACGTTAATATACAGGTAGTATATGTCCGGCCAAAATCTTCAAATAGGTCTTTTATAGAAGCAGCATGGTCATAGGAATACTGGTACGCGTTTCGCTCGGAGGCGCAACGTGAATTCCCTGGCGAGCATCGCCATTGCCCGTAACATTGGGGATGCGGTGCTTGAAATGAGGAAACGTTGCAATGCGGGCTCATCGCCTTGGGCGCTAGCAGGACGACGATGATGGAAAAATTATTATCATAGAACTAGAGTAATTGTGTAGAAAAAGTCGAGGTGCGACGTCATAACTATTAATTTTTATCTAGTTATTGGCAGGTAAATAGAATGGTCGATCTTTTCGTTGATATTTTACTCGTTATAGTATTTCTAGCGGCTTTAACGTTATTGGTAAAGCCGGTTGGGCTATATATAGCCAGGGTCTTCCAGGGAGATATCCGACTACTTAAGCCGCTGGAAAATAGTATCTACCGGGCGGCGGGCATAAAAGACGGCGAGGAGATGGGCTGGAAACAGTACGCCCTGGCAGTTATACTATTCAATCTCCTGGGCTTTATAATCCTGTTCTTGATCCTGGTCTTCCAGGACCGGCTTCCGCTGAATCCCCAGCACCTTCCGGGCTTCGCCCCGGACCTGGCGCTCAATTCGGCGATCAGCTTCATGACGAATACGAACTGGCAGAACTATTCGGGCGAATCCGCGGCCAGCTACTTCACGCAGATGGCGGGCCTGACGGTCCAGAACTTCGTGTCGGCCGCCACCGGCATCTGCGTCGCCATCGCCTTTATCCGGGGAATCGTTCGCCGGGAAGTCAAGGTAATTGGCAACTTCTGGGTGGACATGGTCCGGTGTACGCTCTATATATTGCTGCCCGTATCCCTCGTCCTGGCAATTGCCCTGATGTCGCAGGGCGTCATCATGAACTTTAACCCGGACGTGAATACGACGCTGGTCACTCCCTATGTGGCGCCCGATGGGACTGCCATCACTGGCCAGACGCTGCCCATGGGCCCGGTTGCTTCGCAGGAATCTATTAAGGAATTCGGGACAAACGGCGGGGGGTTCATGAACACCAACTCCGCGCACCCGTTTGAAAATCCCTCGACGTTGACTGATATATTAGAGATATTCTTCCTCCTTCTCATTTCCCTGGCATTAACCTACACGTTCGGCTATATGGTGCGGGATACCCGCCAGGGGTGGGCCCTATACGTGACGATAATCTCCATATTCCTTATCAGTCTCGGCGCCATGTACGCGGCTGAGCTAAATGGTAATCCCATCGTGAACGGCCTGGGCGTCAGCGGCCCGTACATGGAAGGCAAGGAGGTACGGTTCGGGATCATCCAGTCAGCCCTATTCGCCACGTCGACGACCGGCACTTCGTGCGGCGCCGTCAACACGATGCACGACTCTCTCACGCCACTCGGGGGCGGAGTGGCGCTATTCCTGATCTCGCTCGGTGAGGTCGTTCCCGGCGGCGTAGGCTCAGGACTGTATACGCTACTGGCCTACGTCATCATAGCCGTCTTCGTGGCAGGCCTCATGATCGGCCGAACACCCGAGTACCTGGGCAAAAAGATCGAGCAGACGGAAATGGGCGGGGCCGCGATGATCGTGCTCGTATCCGGCCTGATGGCCCTATTATTGTCCACCTTCGCCTACCTGTTGCCGTACGGAGTATCGCAGATAGCCAACAGCGGCCCGCACGGATTGACGGAGATATTCTACGCGTTCCTCTCGCAGGCGAACAATAACGGCAGCGCCTTTGCAGGGTTGAGCGGCAATACAATGTTCTATAATATTCTGGGCGCCCTGGCGATGCTCGTCGGCAGGTTCGCCCCTGCAGTGGCGGCGCTCATGATCGCCGGCTCCATGGCCAGTAAAAAGCATTTCCGGACCATCGCAGAGACATTGCCCACGCATCGTCTGCCGTTCATACTCTGGCTGTTCTTCATCATCATCGTCATCGGGGCTCTGACATTCTTCCCCGTTTATGCGTTGGGGCCATTCATCGAACACCTGCTCATGACGCAGGGGGTGACGTTCTAATGGAAAGCATCTTTGAGCCGAAAATAATGCTGGAAGCGCTGGCCAACTCCATAACGAAACTGGACCCCCGCACATTGTGGAAGAACCCGGTCATGTTCAGCGTCGAGATCGGCAGCATCATAACGACGTTGAACGCATTTTACGCGTTGGCAACAGGAGGTGACGTCCTCTTCCCCGTGCTCATATCGATCTGGCTCTGGCTCACCGTCGTTTTCGCGACGTTCTCCGAAGCACTGGCCGAGATACGGGGCCGGGCCCGGGCGGACGAGCTCAGGAAGATGCGGGAGCACGTGATGGCGAAGCGGGTGAAGACGCCAAGCTTCGACGCCGAATATGAGACCGTCCCCGCCTCGGCGTTAAAGAAAGACGACCTGGTCCTCGTGGATACCAACGATATCATCCCATCGGATGGGGAGGTCGTGGCCGGAGCGGCCGTCGTGAACGAATCGGCGGTCACTGGCGAGTCGGCGCCAGTCATACGGGAATCCGGCGGCGACCGGGCTGGCGTAGTCGCCGGAACCAAGGTCGTATCGAATAAAATTATCGTACAGACGACAGTGTCCCCCGGCGAGGGGTTCATCGATAAGATGATCGGGATGATCGAGGCGGCCAAGCGCCCGAAGACGCCAAACGAGGTGGCGCTGGACATACTCCTGATCTCGCTGACGGCGATATTTATCTTCGTCGTCATAAACTTCTGGGCATTGTCCGTCTTTAGCGTTGGCCAGGTGGGGAATGGTACACCGGTAGGTATCGTTGTACTGGTATCGCTTTTCGTGTGCCTGGCACCCACGACTATCGCCGCGTTACTGCCTGCAATAGGCATCGCGGGCATGGATCGGCTGTTCCGCAAGAACGTGATCGCCCTCTCGGGGAGGGCGGTGGAGGCGGCAGGGGACATTACCGCCATCATGCTGGACAAGACCGGGACTATCACCCATGGTAATCGACAGGCCGTCGAGTTCATCCCTGTCAACGGGCACAGCGAAAATGAGGTCGCCGAGGCGGCCCTGATGTCCTCGCTTAACGACGAGACGCCGGAAGGCAAAAGCACCGAGGACCTTGCAATAAAGAAATACGGTATCCAGCGTGTCCCGCTATCGCCGGATGCCAGATTCATCCAGTTCTCTCCGCGCACGCGCATGAGCGGAGTGGATGAGAATGGCATATCCTACCGTAAAGGTGCTCCAGACGCTATCCTCGAATATGCAAAAACCAATGGCGGCCATGTCCATGACGACATTAACGAACTGGTGGCTAATATCGCCGAGACCGGCGGTACGCCCCTGCTGGTGTGCCGCAATAACGACGTGCTGGGCGTTATACACCTCAAGGACGTGCTCAAGGACGGCATCAAGGAGAAGATCGCCCGCATCAGGGAGATGGGCATCAAGACGATCATTATTACAGGCGATAACCCGCTGACGGCCGCGCATATTGCCAAAGAGGCGGGCGTGGATGAGTTCGTCGCCCAGGCAAAGCCCGAGGACAAGCTGAGGATCGTGAGGGAACAGCAGAAGGACGGGCTTATGGTCGCCATGACGGGCGATGGCACGAACGACGCTCCGGCGCTGGCGCAGGCGGACGTGGCGGTGGCCATGAGCGCGGGCACGCAGGTGGCCCGCGAGGCCGCCAACATGGTAGACCTGGACAACGACCCGTCGAAGCTCGTGGACATCGTGCGCATCGGCAAGGAGATCCTGATTACGAGGGGCGCGCTGACCACGTTCAGCATCGCCAACGATATCGCCAAATACTTCGCCATCATTCCGGCAGCATTGTATACGGTGTATCCCCAGCTCGGCGTGCTGAATATCATGGGCCTGCACTCGGCCCAGAGCGCGGTACTATCAGCGGTCATCTTCAACGCGATCATCATCGTGCTGCTCATCCCGCTGGCCTTAAGGGGCATCAAGTTCAAGCCGATGTCCACGGAAAAACTTTTCGTGTACAATCTGCTCATCTATGGTGTCGGCGGCATCATCGCACCGTTCATCGGAATCAAGCTGATCGACCTGCTCATCGGGTTATTCATGTGAGGGAGGAAGAGACGATGATAAAAGATATACTGGCACAAATAAAGCCCCTGGTCGTCATATTCGCGGCCTTATTCATCCTTACGGGTTTCGTGTATCCGGCCGTCGTCTACATCATTGGCCAGGTCGCGTTCCCGGCCCAGGCGAACGGAAGCCTGATCTATAACAATAGTACTGTAGTCGGGTCAACACTCATAGGGCAGCCATTCTCGGACCCCCGATACTTCCAGTCGCGGCCGTCCTATACGGTTTCGTTCCCTTACAATTCGCTGGCCTCGGGCGGCTCGAATTACGGCCCCACGAATAAGCACCTGATCAGTGACGTTTCGAATCGCACGGCATTCTGGAAAAACCGGACAGGCGCATCCACCGTGCCCTCGGACCTGGTGGAAGGTTCGGCAAGCGGCCTCGACCCCCACATAAGCCTCGAAGCAGCGCTGTTCCAGGTGCCAGTGGTCGCAAAGGCCCGCGGCCTGGATAACTCGACGGTGGAAAAGCTCGTCATGGATAACGTGGAGGGGCCGCTGGTCGGCACTCCGGGCGAGAGTATCGTGAACGTCGTGCAACTTAACATGGCCCTCGACGCTCTCAAATAGGGCTTATCCAAACATTTTAATATCCCCGTTATCCATTTTACTGGCAAAGAGGAACATGGAAGAATATAAAAGGCCCGATCCCGAGAAGCTTCTTAAGCTGATCAAAGTGGAAGAATCCGATGACCATAAGGGTAAGCTCACGGTTTATTTCGGCTACGCCCCCGGCGTTGGGAAGACCTATTCGATGCTGACCGACGCCCGCCAGGGAAAACAGGAGGGACGGGATATCGTTATAGGCTACTTGCAGACCCACGGCCGGAAAGAGACGGAGTCCCTCGCCGAGGGAATCGAGACGATACCGCTCATCACAACAGACTATAAGGGCATCAAGTCGCCCGAGCTGAACGTGGAAGGTATCCTGGCCAGAAAGCCCGAGGTCGCCATCGTGGACGAGCTTGCGCATACGAACCCGCCCGGCATGAAACACGCGAAAAGATACCAGGACACCCGCGACATCCTCGACGCGGGCATCAACGTCTGGACGACGTTCAACGTCCAGCACCTCGAAAGCCTGAATGACATCATCTACAAGATCACCGGCATCCGTGTAAGGGAGACCATCCCCGACCCGATATTCCAGGGATCGGACGAGGTCAAGCTCATCGACCTGCCCATCCCGGACTTGCTTAAGCGCCTCAAGGAGGGCAAGGTCTACACCCATGACATGGCCCGGGAGGCCATAAACCAGTTTTTCGGCCCCCGCAACCTTCTGGGACTCCGCCAGCTTGCACTTCGGCAGGTCGCCTTCCGGATCGATAAGCAGATGTTCAAGTACCTTAAAGAGCACGACGTTTCCGGCCCCTGGTACGCTTCAGAAAGGGTGCTCGTCGGCCTGCACGCGAGCCCATACGCCCAACAGATCATCCGATCGGCTTTCGTATTGTCCAGCGAGCTAGCTGCCGAGCTCATCGCGATCCACGTAGAGAGTGACCAGGATAAGCAGTTCACGGCCGAGGAAAAGAAATGGCTTAAGGACGCCACGGACGCCGCAGAGCGGCTCCAGATAAAGATCGTCAACGTCCAGGGGGACGATATTTCAAAAGAGATCGCTAAGTACGCCAGCGAGAACAACATTACCAAGATAGTGATAGGAAAGCCGCTCCGGCATGGCAACGTGAGATCCATCGACCGATTGCTGTCCCTCACCAGGGGCATTGACGTGTACATCTTCGCCGGACAGGGAGTCGAGCCCAGTCCCAAAATAGAGTTTTTATCGAAGAACCCGCTGAACTATCTATTAAAGTACATCGGAGAGCCAAGATAGCCATATAATAAAATTGGAAAATAATAATTTTTCTCCGGTTCTTTTTACTTATTTCATTCTCTATTTTAACAGGATGCCTGTACCTTTCTATAAAAACACTTATATTATAAGCGGCTCCTTATGCCTACTTATGATATGTATATATATTGATTATGTACATAACGTATATATATACAACGAATGCTAGCTGATGGCCAGGAATGAATACGGCTTCTATCAATTACAACGAAGACCGGAAACAGGTTTATTAATTCATTAAAACAGAAGGGACCGGATTTTTCGCTCTTGTAGCCATGTATAAAAAGGATAGAAAGGGCAAATGTGCCTTTGACAATGGAACATAATGTAATAAAATAGGAGGAAGGATATGGACACGGATATGAAATATGGAAACACTCCCAGGTTTTTAGGGGCGGCATTTTTGATCGTGATCGTGACCAGCCTGATCGCCGGTATTCCCCTCAATTCGATCGTCGGAAATTCTTCCGGAGCCAGCATAGACCCCGGCAGTATATCCGACATGCTCGCCAGGGTCTTCAATAATCCTACCCTGATGCATGTCAGCGTCCTGGGCGGGCTATTAAATAGTGCGGGGATCGTCATCCTCGCAACCTTGCTATACGTGGTCTTAAACGGGCAGAATAAGACCCTGGCGCTTGCCGCCCTGGGATTGTGGCTGGCGGAAGCCATATTCTTTGCCATAATGCAGATAGGGCTTCTTGCATTGATACCCCTAAGCCACGATTTCGTTAATGCGACAGCTCCGGTACCGGCCTTCTATCAAACACTGGGCGACTTTTTTTATAATGGCATTTATAGTCAGGGAATAACGATACATATGTGGTTCTACTGTGTAGGCGGGTTATTATGGTATTACCTGTTCTATCGATCTAAGTATGTCCCGCGTATCATCTCGCTCTTTGGCCTGCTTGCCGTGACCCTGGGATTAGCCGGTATCGTGTTTCAATTATTTGGTTATAGCGTTCCCATGTTCGCATTCCTTCCGATCGGGCTGTTCGAATTGATCATCGGAGTATGGCTTCTGCTAAAAGGCATTAAGGATATTCCCAAAAACGAGGTCATTATAGCTGAATAAATACAAATAATATATTGTTATTTATTTCTTCTTAACCGTAAATCAACCTCGACTAAGTTATTGCACTGATGCGATCCCGGGCTATTCTCGATGAGGCGGTCAAGGCAGTGCTGTCCGGCTATATCGTCGTTTCGTCGTATCGTAGTGTCTGTTATATGCGTGGACATGTCATAGCCTCATGTGAATATTGCATGTTGACAGCGACGTACTTAGAAATATGCAGGGATTAAGACGGGAAAACACGACGGAAAAAGGGAAAACGCGGGCTTAACTCCGCCCCCCTTTCCGCCCGATCTCCTCGTAGAAGTGCTCGCCATGGCGGACCGCCGTGCTCCGTCCCCCTTTGGCGCCGATGTCGCGATGGAAGCTGTCCCCATAGCGCTGTTTTGCGGTCCGGGCGGCTTTTTTCCCTCCTTCTACTCTGCCTGGGTCCTTTAAACCTGCCATATACTCACCCGGGTAATAATCTCGGGCATATCGGTATAATCTTTACCTATGGATTGAACGGTTAAAATAAGCGTTAATATGGAAGATTTCACGCCCGCGGGCGTACCAAAAACTTGAAAATAGTATAGCCGCATAGGGTTAGTCAGATATGCGCGCGCTGGAACTGGACTGTGATAACCTCATTATCGGCGGAGGCCTGGCCGGCCTCATCGCAGCTTTGCGCCTCCGGGGCAGTATCATACTATTATCGGGCGGGCTGGGCGCGACCGCCGTATCCAGCGGCGTCTTTCACCCGGCCGGCACGGATGCCGATGCCGAGGACTGGTTTTTAAGCACGATGGACGGCGCCTACGTGAGGGGTAAATGCGTGACCGTTTCAGGAGTGACCAGGAGCGGCCTTGTCCCGGCGTCCACGGCCTGCGAAGGCTCGCCGGCACTGGCAGCCATCAACGAGGAGCGGCCCGGCTTCAGGCGCATCGAATTCATGAACGGCCGCTCGCATCAGGAGATCGCCCGCATCCTGGATCATGATGATGGGGCCGTGGAGGCCTTAGCCGACGCCTTATCGCCAATAAAGGCGGACTGCGTGCTCGTCCCGCCGGTGCTGGGAATAGAGCGCGCTGAGGATGTGCGAGAGCGCATCAGCCGGTCGCTGGCCATGGAAGTCCGCGAATACGTTACCGCCCCGTCCGTCCTGGGATTAAGGCTTATCCACGCCCTGAAAAAGAAGGCGGCCGCCATCGAGCGCCTGCAAATGCTGGACATCGTTAAGGCGGAGCGAATCGTCGACGGGCACGTCGAGGGCGTGATGGGGACCAAGGGTAAGCGGAATATACGTGTCCGTGCCGTTAACCTCTTCATCGCGACCGGCGGCCCCATGACCGGCTTCATGGTGAATGGCGACCGCATGTTCGAGCCGCTTACCGGCGCTACGGTGACCCGGGACTTCGAGGCTGACCTTAATGAGAATTTCTTTTCCGATCACCCGCTCATGTATAAGGGTATCGAGCCCGAGCTCTACGTTCATGGGTTCAACAGTGTGCGCTCCATCGGGGCCGTATCGTGCGGATGGGGGCTCTATAGAGCGCTGTTAAGCGGCTACCACGCGGGTGACGGCCTTGAGTGAAGAGTGCATCAAGTGCGGCATCTGCGAGATGGTCTGCCCCTCGACGCTGAGCGCGCTGCGGCTCATCGACGTAAAGCGTTCGCGAGAGCCGCCGCTCCCGGAGGCGCTCGACTGCACGACCTGTAACGCCTGCGTAGCCGCCTGCCCAGTGGGCGTTCATATAACGAAATCCATCGAAAAGATGAGGGGCCATTTTGAGACTCCCGGATACGGCGAGACGCTTCGTAATATTTCCACGTACGGCGCTTCAGTCGTGCCCGAGGGCCGGCTAAAAGTGCGGCCGAAGCCCTGTAAGACAGCCTATTTCGCCGGATGCCTCACGAATTACCGGCTATGGCCGATCGCCAGCGCCATGGAAAAAACGCTCGACTACATGGGCATAGAGTTCACCAGGATCGACGAGTGCTGCTGCGGCTCGCCGCTCAACCGCATCGGGCGCTTCGACCTGGCGAAGGCGATGCTCGAAAAGAACCTCGATCAATTTCGAAAGCTCGGCGTGGAGACCATTGTCACGTCCTGCCCCGGCTGCACGTCGACCCTGCTGGAGTACCAGGACGAGTTCGAGGTCTGCCACTACCTCGACCTGTACGATGCATACGATATTTACGGGGCGCTGCATAAGGAGCCGTACCGGGCTACGCTGCATTATCCCTGCCACCTGTACCGGAACGTTTCGCCCTATACAATGAAGGTGGCCGAGACGATACTGAAAAAGATGTGCGATTACGTCCCGCTCGCGGACCCCGGCCTCTGCTGCGGCGCCGGCGGCGGCGTCCGGAGAAATGATATCGGCCTGGCGCGGTCCCTGAAGAAGCGAAAGATCGAGGATATCATGGCCGTTTCTCCTGATGTGGTGGCTGTCGTCTGCCCCCAGTGTCGTGTACAGCTCTCCGAAGACGTGCCCGCTGAAGACCTGTCTATTCTATTAGCTAAAAATCTTAAGCCCACTTTGTAAGTATCTCGTCCCGCCGGAACGCGCGGGCGCTTGCCATGACGAGGACCAGGTCGACGATGCCGATCACGATGCTGAGGAGTATGATCATGGCGAGCGTGAGGGACAGATAGCCGAACAGCTCAAGAATGAATACGCTCAGGACCGGTATGACGAATACGGCGCTGACCTGCTGTGCCGCCCGGATATCGCTCACCCGCGATGACACGACGACTGAAAGATACACGGACATGATGGAGAGCAGCGGAGCGGTCACCATAAGAGCGACGAGCCATATCAGGTCGGGTACGATCGTATAGCCGAAAATATCGAAGGTCATCGAGTTTACCAGCAGCGAATATATGGCGAACGAGACCCAGGTAATGGCCACTGAAGGTATGACCGCGGCCAGGGTCTTGCCCGCGAGGACATCGCGCGTCGATACAGGTGTGGCGAGCAGGGGCTCCAGGGTGCCGCATTTCTTTTCTCCGACGATGCTATAGGATGAGATCACAGTCGGGATGACGGCCGGCATCAGCAGGTAAAAAGGCAGGTTGCTCTGCACGAGAACCGAGATCAGTATCTGCCGTGAGGTCATGCCTTCCGCTCCCGGTATAAGCCCTTTAAACGGGGCGATATCCGCCGCCGTGACATTCACAGGGATCGCCAGCAGATAAAGCAGCGGTATGGCGATGGAGAAGACGAGCGGGAAGCTGGCCATGGTCGTCAGGATGTACTTGTTCTTGATGACCTCTTCGAACTCTTTTTTTACGATAGTAACGACGTCAATGCTCAACCCGGTCACCTACGAGCTTGATATATGCGTCCTCGAGCGTGTGCCTCTGCTCGCCGACATACTGTATGCGCCCGCCGGCACCCACGATGGCACTGATGATCTCTGGATTATCAGTATCCGGGTCATCGACGTCGATGAGGAGATCGTTTCCCCGGCTTTCTACGCGCCTTACGTGGTCCATGCCGTGGACGATGGACGCGATCCGGTCGCTTATACAGTCCAGGCGCACGATAACCTTTCGCCCATACGCCGAATATTTGATCCGCTGGGGGGTATCAACGCTCAGGATGCGCTTATCGAGTATGGCGATACGGTCGCAGAGCCGCTCCGCCTCGTCAAGATTATGGGTGCACAGGAAAATGGTCCGGCCTTCGGCTTTCAACGATCGGATAGAGTCCCGTACGATCCTGGCGGACTCGGGATCCAGCCCGGAGGTCGGCTCGTCCATAAAAACTACACGGGGCTCGTGAACAAGGCACCGCGTTAAAGCCAGCTTCTGGCGCATGCCTTTCGAGAATCCGGCGACGCGCGAGTTCCGGACGTCCCAGAGGTCGAAAAGGCGCAGATAATAGTCGATATTCTGCTGTGCCTTCTGATGGTCCATTTTATAGAGGTCGGCGTAAAAGCGTAAGTTCTTATAGACGCTCAGCTCGTCATAAAAGCCCGATGTCTCGGTGAGAATGCCCACCATGCCTCGTATTTCCCGGGCTGCGGCCGGATCATACACGCTTCTGCCGCAGACATATGCGGCGCCTCCCGTGGGCCGTATCAGGCAGGCCAGCATGCGCACGGTCGTGGTCTTTCCGGCGCCATTAGGCCCCAGCAGCCCGAAGACCTCGCCCTCGCCGACTTCAAGGTCGATTGAATCCACGGCTGAAAAATCACCAAAACGCCGGCTCAGTCGGCGTGCCTCGATCATCCAAATGGCAATAACTCCTAAATATTATTAAAATAATTATATATAAAACAATACCCGTTAATATCCAATGGTTTATGGTTCTTATGGTCATATAAAAATTAAAAATGCGACGCGGGGGTCGTATTTACTTCCAGCGCGTCAGGATCTCTTCCCTGTCGAACATCGACCTGGCGAAGCGAAGCATGAGCGCGTCTACGATGACCAGCGCCACCGCCAGCCCGAGTATCATGCGCATGTCGATGAGCATGAACCCTGACATCTGGCCGATGAAAATAGCCATGATGGGGATGACGAAGATCACGCTGATCTGCTGGGCTACGCGAGGGTCGTTGACCCGGGAGGAAATTATCAGTGCGATCATTATCCCAAGAAATGCGAGGAGAGGCGATAGCAACAGAAGCCCGGCGCCCCACATGGCAAGGTCGGGCATGATGAGCCTGTGCAGCCCGGCGTAGACGATGCCTTCGGAGAAGGCGAAGAAGAGCAGCGACGAGGCCCAGGTCGCCAGCATGGCCGGTATGATGGCCGAAAGGGCCTTCCCGACCAGGATCTCGTCGACGGAGACCGGCGCGGCCAGCAGCGGCTCCAGCGTGCGGTTCTTCTTTTCGCCGATGATGCTGTAGGAAGCGACGATCGTCGGAAGGATCGCGGGAAGCATCATGAAGAACGGTATGACGGCGTCCATGAAGAAGATAATGAGTGAGTCCTGAGATGAGACGCCACTGCTGAAGGTGTTGCCTATGAAGGTCGAATTGTCCGACTGGTAGGCTTGAGGGTAGAAGACGGAAGGCGCGATCATCGAGACGGGCATGAGGATGGCAAATAGCAGCGGCACGAAAAGTAGCGAGCCCAGGATGTATTTGTTCTTGATGATCTCGTCGAACTCCTTGTCCATGACGACCCGTATCTTTTCCAGCGTCATTTCGCTTCCCCCATGACCTTGAAATAGACCTCTTCCAGCGAGTGCTTGTTCTCGTAGACGAACTGCACGTCGGCGTTAAGTGCTATAAGCGACCGCACGAGTTGGGGATTATCCTGCTCGGGGGCGCTGACGTTCATCCGCAGCTCATTTCCATTAACTTCGAGGTTCTTGACGAAGGGGAGCGACCGAATATTATCGACGATGGCGGCGGAGACTTCCCGAAGCTGGACGGTGACAGAGCGGCCATACAGGTCGTTCTTCAGCCGCGACGGCGTATCGACGCCCAGCAGGCTTCCCTTAAAGATGCCGATGCGGTCGCAGATACGGTCGGCCTCGTCCAGGTTGTGGGTGCATAAGAAGATAGTCCGGCCTTCGCCCTTGAGCTCGAGGATAAAGTCCCGGACGATCCGAGAAGCTTCGGGATCCAGGCCGGAGGTCGGCTCGTCCAGGAAGAGCACCTTGGGCTCGTGGAGGAGGCAGCGGGCGATGGCCATCTTCTGCTTCATGCCCTTGGAAAACCCTCCCACGGGCTCGTCTCGCTTCTCCCAGAGGCCCATCATCTTGAGGTAGTGGCCGATGCGCTCGTTCCGCTTCGTCTCCGGGACGTCGTATAGCTTAGCGTAGAAATCCAGGTTGCGCTGTGCGCTTAGCGTGTCGTACAGGCCGGGCGATTCTGTCAGCAGGCCGATCTCCCTGCGGATGCTCATCGCGTCTTTTTCATTGTTGATATCCAGGCCGTCAAGGATCGCCGTGCCCTCGGTCGGCCGGATCAGGCAGGCCAGCATGCGTACCGTCGTAGTCTTCCCGGCGCCGTTTGGCCCCAGGAAGCCGAATACTTCGCCCTCATTAATATTAAGGTTGAGGTTATTCACGACCCGGTTGTTGCCGAAGGAGCGTGAAAGGCCCCGCATCTCGATCATAGATCCACCTATTTTAAAGCCTGATATACGCATGGAATGTCTTAAATCCCTATGGTCCGGCCCCGGCCGGCGCTCTAATAATTAGGCTATAAAAAGGTATAAAAGCATATCGCCGCAGGCATGCTCTCGCCTATAAAAAGCTATCGATGACATGTAGTTAAGTAAATGGCTCGCATTATGAATTAATGATGCTTATCGAGAAGCCGGTGATTATAGAGCGTATGGACGACCTGTGCCTGGAGCTTATCGGCTCGGTACATTCGCTGAGGGAGCCGGCCGTGGAAATACTCGGGGAGCTGCAGCGCTTTTCTCCCGACAATGTCTGCGTCGAGCTATACCGGCCTCTCCAGCCCACGAAGTCGCTTGAGCTAAAGCTGGCCCGCGGGCGCTACCTGGACCGTTTCGTCTGCATCGACCGCTCCATAAACGTCACGGTTTCCCGGTATTATAGCGGCACGCCTCCCGCCGTATATTTCAAGGAGGCGCTCGTGCGGTACTTTTTCCTGCCCTTCAACGCCCTCTCCATCCTCGCCTTTAACCTGTCTCCCGGGCTTTACGGTAAGCTGACAGGCGGCAGATTTTTCACCTTCGGCTGGTCCGACCGGGACTCTATCGCTTATATATTCGAGAGGGACGAGTTCATGGCCGGCACCATCGCTGAGCTGATTCGGTCCGGAAGCATGTATGGAAAATGCGCTGTGCTCGTCGGGAGGCGACATGTGCCCGGCATTCGATGTATTCTCGAGGCGTTCCAGTATATGGGGGATATCGGCAGCTACTATGCCGGAGGCCGCATGCACTATGCCTTTAACCTCGTGGAGCTCAGCATGCCGTACAGGCTGAGCTACGAGCAGAGCAGCCGGAATTTTACGCGGAATCGCATAATAGAGACTCTGGTCAGGCTGGTGTTCTTATCCGGCTACGTGGTCGCACTGTTCGCTATCATCGCAGCTATACTGCTGATAGCGACCGCTATTCTGTTGACGGTAATAAAAGGCTCGATGTAAAGAAGAAGTGGCTTGCGCCACTGTAAAAAAAACTACTCACTGATGAGTACGGCGTTGACTTCGCCATCCTGCCCGGGCCTGCTCGTGATCTTCGCCTTGCCGAGCCCGGTCATGACGACGGAGCCCCTGGTCAGGATGTTTCGCCGGATGTAGTTCTTATTCGCGGGGTTTTCGACCTCGGTGGTCATGGTCGTCTTCTGCGTCTTGCCGGACTTCGGGTCCGTCACGTTGACGACGTTTTCCTTGAGGACCTTGACCTTAGAGCCGTTGCCCATGACGTTGATGACTTTTCTGCTGGTAGCACCTATGACCGGCTGCGTGATCTCGCTGCCCAGCTCGAACTTCCTTTTGCCGCGGTTCGGCCTGAGCCTGCCTCCGGTGGGCTTCCTGATGGATTTTCCCTGATACTTCATTATAATACCTCTATGAGATTTAATACAGCTTTATGGCTGGCACAGCCACTATGGCTGAAGCATATCCGTTTAATGATGATTGTTGTATAAATAGATATTGGGCGTAATCGTGTTTTTCCAAGATTATCATTTTTATGTCATACGCCATTGTGTATGTGGTGAAGGGTGATGTACAGGATTGAGGGGACCGCCGGCGAAGGCGATTTTGCGCCCGACTTCAGGCTCAAGGACTCGCGCGGCGAAGAAGTGAAGCTGTCAAGCTTCAGGGACAGGATGAACGTGCTGCTCGTGTTCTACCGGGGCGAGTCCGACCCGTACAGCATGCGCTGGCTGTCGCAGCTTAACGATGACTACCTCTTTTTTCGCAGCCTCAACGCGGACATCCTGGCCATCAGCCCCGACGACGTCGATAAAGCCCGGAATACGGCGACCCGGTATAAGATACCGTTCAAGCTCCTGGCAGACCCCGGGAAGAGGGTGATCCGGGAGTACGGCGTTTACGACGACCTGGAGAACGGCGACGACGCATCGATATTCATCATCGACCGCTCGGGCCGCATACGATACAGGTTCATCAGCAAGTTCCCCGGCGAGATACCTCCCAACGATAAGCTGATGGAAACGCTTCGCCATATGACTTAAAATCGGGTCATGCTTTTTAACATACGGGTCGACATATCCCTGCTATGGAGTATGGACATAAATATGAGCAGTTGCCCGTCGAGCCGGGATACAATGCGCCGGACTTCACGCTAAAGGACGAGACTGGCAACAGCATTTCCTTAAAAGAGTTCAGGGATAACCAAAGTGTGGTGCTTGTTTTCATCCGGGCCGTGGACGACGCCCACACCAGTGAGCAGCTCGATTACCTTAAGGACAGCTACCAGCGCATCCTGTACCATTGTGGTAACGTGCTTACCATTTCTTATGGCAGCGTTAACTTCAATAAGGGCCTTGCTGAAAAGCACAACCTTCCATTCCATATCCTTAGCGACGAGGACTGTTCCGTCCTCAAGAAATACCAGATCTATAACCCTTACGAGAAGCTTATCGGCCCGAACATTTTTATCCTGAACTGCGCCGGCCTCATCACGTACATGTATAATGGCAAGAATCCCGAGGATATCGTGTCTATGGCCGACATCATCGCTGTCCTGCACGACATGGCCGAGGCGGGTGGCGCCGAGGTCTACGGCGGCATCGTAAAAAGGAATATTTAGGGACCGATATCGTTTTATCGTGGCATACCTTATTAGGGAACGATGCTGACGCTGGGCCTTTATAATACCTATGATAAGGTAAAGGTGGTCGAGGCGCACTACCGTGGCATTGCCCGGGGCGCCCCGATAGCCTACGCCTACGGCTTTAACCTGGCCCTCGTGGGGTTCCCCTATGATTTCAGCCAGCAGGAACTCGTCGAGTTCGTTAAGGACAATACGACTATCGGCGCTTCGGGCCTCTACCTTCAGAAGCTCTTCGATGAAAAACGCCTCTACGTCATGGACGTGCCTGAGAAAGGCTTCCCGGCCCAATTCGGGGCCCTGGTGGCCACGACATCTCATCCCGAGAAGAAAAAGCAGGCTTCAGCGGATGAGATCGCCGGCATTATGGTCAATAATAAGCCGCTGCTCATTTTAATAGGCCTGGGCCGCAAGGGCCTGCCAAAGGAATACTTCGAGATGGCGCACTACCACCTTGATATAACTGATGGCAAAGGCATCTCCCTTGAGACCTGCACGGCCATCGGTGCAATCGCTGCGAGGCTATATACGCTTGCAGAATACAAGAAATCATTTAAAAAATAGAGGAAAAATAAAAAAATTATACGGTAACTGGTACTGCCACTTTTTCCAGGAGCTTTACCTTCACGTCGAGCTGCTTTGCTATAGCGGCCATCCTCACGTCGCCCGTGACCAGCGTCGCGCCTGACTCACGGGCCAGCTGCAGGGCCATGGCATCGTAGGCCGATAGCTCGTATTTCCGCTCCAGGCGGCGCATCTCGTCGATATTGTTCAGCGCCTTCATTCGTATCTTATCCATGCCGGGTATCTCCACAATCATAGCATCAGGCCGGAGGGCTTCGCGGGGCAGCTTCGACAGCCAGTCCTTCTCCCTGCTAAGCGCCGCCAGGGCGGACGCGTCGTAGATAACATTCCGGACCTGCACATATGGTATAAGGATGAACGCCAGCAGCATGACGGCCAGCAGAGCCATGATGAGCATGAGCCAGTCGGTGCCGCTGATGAGCATGGTCGTCATGCCCACGGGCTCCGTCTCATGGGCCACGAGTACCTGCGTGTAAGCGATACCCAGCAGAGTGCCGTCGGAGCGGTAGTGCTCGGCTTTCAGGTAATAGTTACCGTCAAGCTGAGGTATGGTCCAGAGGAACCCAGACAGAGCGCCCGATACGGGCGACTGGCCAAGCCTGATCCAGGTCAGGTTGTTGGACGACAGGAAGTATGCCACATATCCCGGCTCGCCGGAAGGCGGGACCGACGTTTCGAGCTGCGTGGAATTACCCGTGATGACCTCGCCGCGCTCCGGCGACACGAACACGATGTCCGGGGACGCGGGGGCCGTCGGCGTCGGCGTGGCCGATGGCACTGGCGTGGGCGTCGCGTAGGGCGGGCTCGGCGGAGACGTCGGCGTCGGCGTGGGATTCGTTATCGTGATGGTTATCGGTGCGGTCATAGCCTCGACGTGGGAAGTGAGGATCGTCGTATAGGGCATGCTATAAGCCATTTTCATGAAGTACGCGGGAACGTACTCGAAATTATCGATGAGCGACGTCGACCACGAGCTTCCGGGGTTGAGCCTGGTGTTCGGGCTATATGAGGCAAGCTCTACCGTATTAAAGGGGTCCGAGGCGTTCGAGCGGCTGATCGCCACAGAGTCCAGCACCATGTCGAACTCGCTGCTATCCGGGACCGTGGCGTTGACCATCCACGAGTGGTCCGTGATGTGCGACTTTTGTATCTGGAATGACGTGTTCGTGCTCGCCGTCAGGCGGGGCACGCTTCCCGATAGTGATGAGGAATAGTCGTATGATACGCCAGCAGCGGGGAAAGTTATGCCCGAGGAAGGCGTCAGACTGAAGGCGATGGTGAGGTTCATCTTATCACCCGGCGCGAGGTCATTTATTGTCCAGGCGACCGCACTGCCGACCGTAAGGCTGCCGCCGTCATGGGCTTCCCATGCCTGGGCAAGTCCTGGCGGGAGGGATTTTTGGTATTGAAGGCCTGTAATATGCGCGTTGCCCGTGTTCTGAAGCTGGACGATAAGCCGCAGCTGCTGGGGCACGCCGTTTGTCAGAGTCACTGGCACGACATTCTCTTTAAAGTTCAAGGGTAAGTTGACGTCCGCCGGAGACAGGACGTAATGGGCTGTATAGCTCGAGCCCGGGCTTATGCTGCCAATTGAAAGCGACGTGCCGTTCGGTAGCGTCAGGATCGCCGAGGAGAGAGGGGATGTTGAGGCCGGGTTTGACACCGTAATCGTGCCGGTGGCCATGCCATAGGATATCGTGCCGTTCGTGTAATAGACAAGACCGTCAACCTGCTCTACCATATTGGCCGAAGGCTGGAGGGCAGATGCATCGGCTGCGATAAAGCAAATCGATATAGCAAACAGGGCAATGAGCGTGACTCGCCTAGATATACGGGTCCACCCCCACGATAGTCATATTCGAAAGATTATAGTCGCCTATGCCATAAGCAGTGTATGTGATCTTTTTCGTCTCGTAAGGTGAAAGTGTGAATGGCCCAAATACATTGATATTGCCCTGTAATATCGCGTTGTTCACTATTACAGTAGTGTAAGGCGAATCAATACCATCGACGGTGAAATCATCCGCGTAGAAATCATATGCATGCACACCGTCTACAGTGTGATTATCCTTATTGGTAATGGTGATCGTGACCGTGAATTCGTCCTCGCCCGACGGGCTGTACGACTTACTTGCCGAGACATTAACCGGATAAACGATGGCCAGCCCCGTACTTAAGCTGCTTTTGACTCCATTGGACTCGTTAGCGGTCACGAGAATTGAATAATCCCCTGAGTCAAGGCTGGCATTAAGCGTTATGTTCCTCGTGAACTGCTTCCACTGGCTTAGTGCCGCAGGATCTGTTCCACTCAAGTTCATTGCAAGAGGACCGATGGCAACAGTGCCATTCGGGTAGATCAGCGACACGTTCACATTGATGATATCGAAAGAGCCGAAGGGGTCCGTTACATTGGCCGTGACGTTTATCGTAGACGGAGGCGTCGCACCTGTAATGGGATTACCGCTGGTATTGTTGATCGTGACACTCTTAACGTTGATATAGCTGTACGTATCCATATCAATACGTGACGGGCATTGCGTAGAGTGGTAGATAGTGAGCTTCTTGTTATTTAGGTTGTTAATATTGACCGATAGCTGGCTACCCCGGGGTATTGTTAGATTATATTTATTTAATGGCACGTTAAAGCTTAGCGGCGTGATTGCGCCCGATGTGGTCGTGTTCTTATAAATATACCATCCTAGCACAGTCGATGATGTGCTATTCGAGGCGATGATGCTGACATTCATGTTCAAGTTCGTATCGCTGCTCTGGACGTAGAGTGTAGCCATGGGATCGTCCAGGATGTTAAAGTCCTTTGCGAATGCGGGCGATTGGGCCCAGCTCATACTATTGCCATTATTTATATCGGTGTGATCGTTCGTGGAGTTATTCATCGACGTATTCATGAACTGGGTGCCATTATTGTGTAAATAAAGCGTCTTAACGACGGAAGACGTCGATATCAGCACGGTGTCCATGGCCGTAGACGATACGGACGTATCCTGAGAAGACGTACCGGTGACATAGACGGGGTATGTATTGCCGGAGCTTCCACCCGATGACACGGTTACTTTAACTACGATATCCGTACTTCCCAGGGGAGATAAAGTACCGGTATCCAGTTTTGTATCCCCGTCCGTATCCGTTAGTGGCGTTATTCCATCCGCCTTATACAGACTATAAGACCATCCAGCGGGTACATTACACGATATGTCGACGACGTCGCTCTTGTAAGCGTTCAGGTTCGTTACCCTGTGCTTGAAGCTAACTACGCTGGCCCCCTCGGCGATCCTCGTGCTGTTCGGGTACACCAGGATGGCGGGAGTGCCCGACGTCAGCGTAATCGATATATTTTTTCGATTGATGACTCCGTTTGACTCGTAGCCAGTTATGTTTATGCCATAGACTCCTGGCTGGAAGGAACTATCAAGCTGAAGAGAATAATTATAAAGTTTCCAGAGAGCCGGCGACGAGGAATCCGTCTTGTTGAGGGCCATGCTCTGGTTATTGACTATGTACGAGCCGTTGGGCGCGGTCACTGATATGGTGGCATTATCCCTGATATCATAAGCGCCGATCGGGTCCGTGACGTTGGCCGTCACGTATACCGTATCGCCGGTGTTGAAGTTGGATGTGGATATCCCACCGTTGTATGTATTGATGGAGCCAACGTGGACGTAGGTTGGAGTTTTGACGTCTATGCGACTTCGATATGCGCTCGTATACCATACTGTGAAGGCGGTCGTCTGCTGGTTATCTATCTTCGCTACAATGTAAGAGCCGCGAGGCACAGTTATATTACCGCCTGCCTGGTACAGGGTAAAATTGAACATGGAAGGCGTGGTCTGGCTTGCGGATGCCGGCACTGTGGACGTATTGGTGCCGATCTGGACCGAATTGCCTGCCCCGTTCGTGTAGAATAACGTGACAGTGATGGGCATGGCAGCCGTCGAATTGTAATAAATAGGCACGCTGACGTTGCCCGATATCGTGAAGCTGTCGGCAAATGACGGGGTCTGGGCCCACATATAGAAAATCGACGTAATTGCTTTGCTGCCAGTAGTCGCTGCCTCAGGCGTCGTATTCAGATACAGGCTATGGAAATAGAACGTCTTATTCGCCACTGCGCCCAACGGCGTGTCGGTCTTTAATGTAGCCGACGAGTTTGCCAATGGCTGGCCTGATGGATATGCATATAATGTTACGGTATCCAGAATACCGGTATCCGCTGTCGCCGGGACGAGCTTTTGTAAAATGAGGGATGCTTTCCCATTTGCCGGGACCGTTATGGCGGGCTTTCCCGAATCCGTATATGATGCGTTCACCCAGTCCCAGGCTCCGTCGCCATTCGTGTCATTGGCGAGTAGCGTTGAAGTATTATTATAGTAAAGATATGAAGCCCATCCTGCCGTGGATGGAGACAGGCTCAGGTCAAATGTGCGTGCCGTACCGAGGTTAGACAGGTTCAGCGGGAAGAGCACGTTGTCGCCCGGGTTCGCGTGGACCCACTGGTCGGGATAAATGGACAGGCTCTGGACATAGACCGTTATACTTTTAAGATCGTTGGACGCGTTCTGGTCTCCCGCCATCTGTGTGTAGACGCTGATGTTATAAGTGCCGGCCGTCACATTTGAAAGGTTCCAGTTGAAGCTGGCGAGAGCCGTTTCCTGGTATGGTATGGATAATTTTACGGCCGTTGAGGCGCTATAGACTACTGCGCCGGTGGAATTTTTAATCTGGAGGTAGACAGTCGGCGACTGGTCCGTTACGCCCAGGTCAATAGCCGTAGCATTGATAGCCAGGACCGGCGTGGTCTGAGAATCAAGGCTGTCACCATTCGCCGGAACATCGATGGACTTAATGCCCACGTCGTAGACGTTGTGGTCGAGGGCATAGTTGAGAGTGTTGCCAAAGCTGTTGACGTCCTTGCCGACCGCCCATACGACTGGCACGACCCATGTATCGCCGTTCGCCAATGACCCGGAATAATCCCATTCCAGCGCCATTCCGCCATCTATGCCGCTTGTACTGGTACCACCCTGTAGATTATTTGAATTTATCCGGTTCCAGATATTGCCGTATGTAGCCACATCATGGTCCGAGCTCTGGATCGTCGAGCCGAAGCCGCCCACATGGATGCTGTTGGAATTCTGGTTATTCATATATCCGTATACGAAATCGTTCGTCTGATTATAGAAGTCATCATCGTTTTGATATTGGCCATTAAAGTTGAAGTCGGCTCCCTGGAAGAAAGCTACGCCGTTCTGGCTATTGCCACCTGAATTATTTAAGTAGTATACCGTCGCGAACCAGAGGTTATTATTTCTGATGATCGTTTTTTGTGTAATATTGATATAGGAGGTTACAGACCCCGCCACAGGTGTCCTATAATTTGATATGATAACGCTCTCGACGGAGCCGTCCGGGACCGTATTGAACCCCACGGTGACCGGCTGTCCTATATCAGTATATTTGTAGGCGGTATTGCTGTACGTGGCATAGTTAGTCCCGTTATCGCCGAACATCCGGAGGTTGCCATTACTCACCTGGTTATTTCGATATAATCGTATGGCGGTTTTAGAGCCTGCATCCCCGTCAATATTGTTCGCATAATTACTATCCCCGTTGCGGCCCAGGTGGTCATTACCGGCAATTACGGTATTTGAATCCGTCTGGTTAAATGGGTAAACGATGGCGGAAAGCTGTCCACCGTAGATTACATTCACAGCCAGGGAATTGTTGGCCGCGGGCGGCAACAGGGTAATATCATAGCCGTTAATAGGATCATCATAAAAGTACAGCGTCCCATTATCGACGTACCAATTTACATCATTCTGCACGTACTCGCCCGTCGATCGGTTTATCTGGACATCGTTCTTGATCTCGGTGCCGTCTGCCCGTTCGATCTTTTGCACCTGATAACCCGCGGGTATGCTGGTGGACATCCGGTACCAGCACCCATCGACTTTGTCGTTCAGGAAAAGGTGGATGTTCTCGCCATCGGAGCTCACTGCGACGGACGTTGTGGCCTTCGTAATGTCCCTGGTCAGGTTATACTGGCTCGTGACCGCATCGACGTTGTTGTTATCGACCGGGATGACCACTTCGACCTTTTTATCCTCATTCTTTACAGCCTGGGATATCGAGATATTGTCGGTGCTGCCGGAGTCCAGTACTTTTACGCCTTTTACGGCCATACCTTTAACTTTAGGGTCATTCTTTACGACGGCTACTGTATCGGATGATGCCGAGCTTATGTTGGCTCTCAGGACGACGGCCTTCTGAACAGGGTCATATGCCGCGTACTGGATGTGCAAGCCCTTATCGGCTTTATTGCCCATGGTAACGTTGAAGCCGGCTATGGCATAGGAAAACGTGCCGTTCTCGTTCACGTAGGCGAGCACCGTATAACTGCCCAGAACGACCGCCTTATCCAGGCGGTATGTCGCAGAATACGAGTTATCGCCCGTCTTCTTGCACTCCGGATATGCCGTATTATTCGCGGGGTCCTGGACGACGACAGTCGGCGTTCCGGCGTTCGTCTCCAGCGTAATAACGGCCTTATCCCCCGGCAGATAATCCGTCTGCGACAGGTTCACGTAAAGATAATAAGCCGGCCGCTCGGCGGTCGTATTACCGGGGGCGGTGGTGGGGGTAACAGCCACCGTTCGGGTAGTGACCTCGAACATATCCTGGGCAGAATCGCCCGTCGCATTATCTACTGCTATGACAGTATAATTGCCCAAGATGATTCCCTGGCTTAACGCATATTCGCCCATGAACGAGCTATTATTGACGCCCGTCAGGGGAATGCTGTAGGTGTTATTTAGAGGATCTACAATGCTTACCAGGGGGTCGGCAGCATCGTGAACGTATATCGATACAACATCATCAGGATAATAAGTATGATTGCCCAGGGCGAGCACGATATGGCTCGCGTTCGCTATCGGCTGCGGGGATGCCAGCTCATCGGCGAGGACGTTCGGTACGCCGACGGCCGCTAACAGCACGATTGCGGTTATCGCCAGCGTGGTTATAGTTTTTATGTACATTATGAGCCCCCTCAGTATCCGGCGGTCAGGGCCTTTTTCGAGGCCGTGTATATGTCCATACTACCCAGATTAGGCAGAGCAATAATATGATGCCCCAGAGCAGGGCACCGCCGCTGATCGGCAATAGGGGTAATGGCAATATCGAATACTCGAACGAGACGCTCCAGGGCTCCATGCCGGGGTCGTCCTTGACCCAGGTATAGAGGCCATTCGAGACCGTGGGCGTTTCGCTGGAATAGGTAACATGGCTGCCCGGCACGGAAGCTTCCACGACGGCCTTCTCGACCGGGATGCTCGAGGACGTGAACGGGTACTGCACCGAGCTGAATAGCAAGCCCTGTTCCACCATGTCCGGAGAGTCGTATTCCAGAACGACCGTCAGGCTCTGTCCCGGCTCGATGGGCACCCAGGCGCCATACTGTATGGTCGTCGAGTTCTCCGACTCGCTCACCCGGACGTCGCTTATTACGGTCCCGTCGCCGAGATGCGCCTTCGCGTTGGTGACGTTCAGCGGAACGATATGGCTGGTGAACGGTATTGCTACGGGGCCGATCTTATCGGGCGTCTGCTTTTGCAGGACTAGCGTGATCATGCCCGGGACGATGGATTTATTGATCTCGTTCTGTATAATTACGGTCCTGGTCACGTGTGTCGTGGCGCCGATATCGAGGCTGACCCTGTCTTCCTTGAAGACTTCCACGACGACGAGGGGCTGCGAAGCTGCCTGGACGGCGGGGGCTGAGGCTAAAAGTAATGCGCATAATATTGATAAAACTATAAGTAAATATGTTAGCCTATTTGACCGTCCGGACATCTTGTTACCCCCTTATGAAAAAGCCCTGTTTAGTTAAATAAATTATGATAAAGGGGAATTTATCCCCTTTATCACCGGGCCTTCATGTCCTCTTTTTTCGTTTTATTGTTTCCTTCTGGCCGTACCGACCATGCCGATGACGAGCAGGCCTGCCGCACCCAGGGCCGCTAACGACTCGAAGTTAGCGTTGGCCATGGTGGACATGTTCTGCAGGATAGGCGTGGTCTGCAGGTTCAGCGACTGCGCCGGGTCGACACCGACCACGTAGAGGTCCGCGGCGGTATAAGTCCCCGAGCCTAGCACGTGGTAGGTAATTACCTTTGTATCGCCGGAGTTACCGTATGCAGCTAACTGCCCGAGGTCCCAATAGTATGCCTCGCCGCCGGTGACACCGGTCGGGCCAGTCGGCATATCGCTAAAGCTGAATGGGCTCACCGGGGAAGCGGTCGAGTAGAATGCCGACGGCACAATATCATAAACGTATACATGTGCCGGCGTTATTTTCGTGCCGATGTTCTGGGCGGTGATGGTTATCAGGTATTCATTGCCGCTCACGGGCGTGATCGTCTTGGTGACCTGGACATCATAGCCGCTGATCACATATATTTTCTTTAATAGGGTGACAGTTCCGCTTCCATCTGAATAGCTCCGGGGGAACTGCGTGTGGGACGGGTCATCATAGACCTTCATCGTAGGCTTCATGAACCCGACGGGTATGCCATTATATGCGAATTGTAACAGCTCATTGGCTCCCGCGCCAGTCCAGCCGGTCGTCTTGTCGAATATGGCCGGCCAGGTTTCGCCGTTGTTATGTGAAGAGCTTATTGTGTTCGTACCTAAAGATGTGGTAAGGTCAGTCTGAACGGCCCATTCGCTTACCGAATCAAGCTCATAGCTGAGGTCCGTGCCCGAGCTCGGCACCGATACTGCAGGAGTAAATACCCACTGGCCGTTTAGCTGCTGCTTATCGATCTTCGAGCTGACTTCAGTGGTCATGCCCGTTACGGAATTGACGCCGACACCGGCAACGCTCTGCGTGTTGCTGGTGAGCGTATAAGTGACCGAAGACGTCGCCATGTCGAAGAGTGCGATCTGGTTAGAGCCGTCGTCCAATGCACCCGTATCCAGCACGGTCGCCCGGAAGACTATCTGAGAGTTGCTGCCCGCGCTTATGCTGCCGGGTGTCCAGATAAGGTTATTGCCGCTCTTCGAAACACCGGACGATGAGGACGTAAGCGTCCAGTCAGGCGTTCCAGGTGTTCCATGCGTCGTGCTGTCGGCCGGCGTGATCGTGATCGTCGGGTTGACCGCTACACCGTTCGCATTAGCCGTCAGGGTCACGTCCACGAAGCTGCTCGTGCTGTCCGTGATCCGGTTTTGCGAGTATGTAGTAGTGAAAGTAATGGGAGACGTCAGGCCGGATGGTATCGGATAGTTAACGACGACGTTCGTACCAGGTGCAAATGCCTTCACGTTCACCGTTACAATACCGGAGCCCGGGGTAATCGTCGCTGTGGCAGTGCTTGTGCCTAGCGTCCAGCTGGATGCAGTGGTCGAGCCCGCATTAAATACGATCGCCACGTCGTTTAACGTGATCGGGCCGTTGTTCGTGATGGTGATGACACCGTTGCCGCTCACGGTCCCGGCGGGCTGAGCCCCATTGGAGCCATCGGAATTTGGCTGGTATGTGGCTACCCAGTTTATCGTTTCAGAATCGACGATGCCGATCACATTGTTGTGTAGAGCGCTCGCCGGCGCTATCGGCAGGAACGCAAGCAGGAGCATTCCCACAATTATTATCTGTAGTGAATATTTAGCGAATTTAGTTGCCTTCATCAAAGGCCCCCTTTTCTTTTATAGAGATGTACAGGAAGCCATTTGCCTGTTTAGCTTCCGGTCAATAGATAAGTCATCATTAGTGTATATATGGTTTTCTGTGTCCACGAAAAAAAATTGTAGGTTAATGAACAAAAACCAAAAAAATATCATTCGTTATCGAAAATATGTTCCCAAAAAGAGCTTTTTAATTTATTTTACTTAAAAAATAATAATTTTTTTCCTGGCAATCATTCGTTTAATATCGAACAATTATGCGACATTTCCTTAATATAAGAAAATAATTTCAAGGCGCCGCATCAGTAGGACTTCGCCAGCAGCACGACCCTGCCCGCAGGCTTTCCACATACGGGGCAAACGCCTCTGCCGGCCATGCCCCGTGGCTCGCCCAGTAGCTTGCCGCCTGTGGCGTTCTCCATCTCCAGGCCGCAGGCCTTCTCGCCGCACCAGGACATGCGGGCGAAGCCCGACTCGATCTGCGATTTAGCCTCTTCCAGCGTGGCGCAGTCCTTGATGCGGGACCACATGAAGCCCGAGGCCTTCTTTAATAGCTCTGCCTGGAAGTCCATAAGCTTGTTCTGCACGGTCTGGGGGAGGCCATCCATGGAAATGGACTGCTTGACGCCGTCCCGGCGGACCAGCATGACCGCGTTGTTCTTGATGTCCCTCGGACCGATCTCGATGCGGAAGGGCACCCCCTTCATTTCCCATCTATAATACTTGGCGCCGGGGCGCTCGTTCGAGTCGTCCAGGACAGCCGTAATACCGGCATCATTGAGGATGACTTTGACTTTCTTGCAGACTTCCAGGACTTCCTCGCCGCCCGTCTTGAATACGATGGGGATTATGACGACCTGAGTCGGGGACGCGTTCGGGGGCAACACGAGGCCTTTGTTGTCGCCGTGGATGCCGATGACCGCGGCGATGCACCTCTCGGAGATGCCATAGCAGGTCTGGTTCACGAACTGGCGCTCGCCTTTTTCGTCCTCGTACGTGATCTCATACGTCTTCGCGAACTTCGTGCCCAGGTGGTGGACGGTCCCGACCTGCAGAGACCTGCCGTTGGGCATGAGCGTGTCGAAGGCCATGGTATAGTCGGCGCCCGGGAACTTATCCCAGTCCGGCCTCTTGTTTATGACGAAGGGCACGGAGAGCTTCGTGAAGAAGTCGCTGTACAGGTCCATTGCCTCATGGATCTGCTTTTCGGCATCCTCCCAGGTAGCGTGTGCCGTATGTGCCTCCTTAAAGGACGTTATCTCGCGCAGCCTTATGAGGGGGCGGGTCTGCTTCGTCTCATACCGGAACGTGTTGACGATCTGGTATAATTTTAGGGGGAGGTCCGCGTGTGACCGGATCCAGAGCTTATACATCGGATAGATGGCCGTCTCGCTCGTGGGCCGTAAGGCCAGGGGTATCTCGAGCGGTGTCAGCCCGCCATGTGTGACCCAGTAGACCTCGTCCTCGAAGCCTTTGATGTGCTCCGATTCTTTTAATAGCTCCGGCTTTGGGATGAGCATCGGGAAGTAGCACTCCTGGTGGTCGACGTCCATGAGCGCCCGCAGCATGTTGTAGACCTTCTTGCGGATAGAAAAGCCGAACGGGTACCAGACGTAGATGCCCTTGATGGGGTAGCGCACGTCCATGACCTGCGCCATCATTAGCAGCTCGTTGTACCATTCGCTGAAATTATCTTTCGTCGGTAACGACCTGGACTCTTCTTCCACGATTATCATCCTTCTGGCTACCTGAGGCATAATACGGTCGTTATTATTAAAGCTTACTCACGGTTCTCCGGATCATTTATAGTGACTTCGAGGCGCATTCTCAATTTTATTCGGCGTGAAATCATATGGCTATAATATATTGATAAATCGCTAGCGTGCTCCTGTTGTTATATTTATTACATATGATTTTAACCGTTTTTGAGGATGTAATTAATGTCCACGATAGTTTTGGACCGGAGTGATACGATGCTCGAGGAGTGGAAGAGCCAGAAGGTCAGGCACTGGAATGACGAGGCGGCATTCAGGCGGGAGCATGGCCGTACAATAGAAGAGGTGGAAATGGAGCTCAACCGGATGCGCCTCGCCTGCGGGCCCGGCATGGAGGGTATTTTAACCCCCTGAGGCCCAATTTTTTTCAGATGGTTAAATCTAAATGATGGTTAAATCTAAATAATTCAGCGGCTATCTTAGCATCTGTGTTATTATGGTAATCGGAGTCACGATGATCAAGGTCATACCGGGAGAAGAAAAGGCCGTCTATAATGAGCTCAAGAAGATCACGGGCATCAGGGACGTCTTCCACGTTTTCGGGGAGTACGACTTTATCACTATCATCGACGTGGGCAGCCTGTCCGAGATCAATAAGACCGTGGACGCGATCCGGGAAAATGAGATGGTCACGTCGACCCAGACCATCATCGGCGCCGAGCTATAAGCGCCTGATATAAGCTATTTTTAATGTGTTAATATGCCTTTTAAGTCTCAGATTGTATGAAGGCACTATTTTTCACCATAGAGGCCAGTGGTTCCGTGATTGTGTCACGATGGTTTGCTGCTTTTAAGGCACAACGGTGACGGAGGACACTATTTTCACCACAGAGGCACGAAGAGCACGGAGGCCCACAAAGTCTTTTTTTAGATTAAGTTACAAAGGGCACGGAGAATGCTTTTTGAACTTATAAGATACAGGATATGAAGGCGCAGGGGCAAAAAGTGCTCTTGTTCATTCCACTGTGTCTTTGTGTCCTTATCGCCAATGAACCGGCTTTGTGATCTTTGTAACTTAATTATAAAAAAAACTTTGTGAATCTTAGCGTCACCGTGCCTTTGTGGTGAAAATAGTGCCTCCGTCACCCTTGTGCCTTAAAAAGCAGCAAACCATCGTGACACAAACACGGATTGCTGAAGCTATGTAAAAATTCTCGATTACAAAGTTTATTAAATCGATGTAAGAGACTCAAGATTTTTATTAAAAAAGAATAAGTTCAGCATTTCCTCAGATAGCCGTATTTTGGCGAATATGCGATGCCGGTCTCGACCATCTTATCGACCCACCGGTCGAACTTCAGGCGGTCGATGCCGCTGAACGAGACCTTACGCCAGTACTCCTCGACCTCGACGTCGCCCTTTTCTGCCAGCTCCTCGAACGTTTCCCGGAGGATAGCCTGCTGGCCTTTCTTTTTCGTTTTAAGGGCCGCTTCCTCCATTTTTTCATTGACGCGACGCTTATCCTCCTGATAGCGCTGCTCCTGGACGTCTTCGCCGATGCGCTCCATGACGTCTTTGTTTAAATGCCGTGCGGCCTCCTCGAAGGCGGCCGAGTCGCCCGATATGGCGGCCACGACCGAGCCCCGGGCCGCCTGGGCTTCCTTGAAGTCGTCCGAGGCGAAAAAGACCTTCAAGCGCGCCGCTTCGAGCCTCTTATTGCAGCTCCGGCATGTAACCGTCCTGTGGCCAGGCTCCATGATGAAGGCGCTCTTACAATGTGGGCAGACGACGACGGCGAACTTCGGCATGGTCATAAAATGTTCGGGCGAGTATAAAAAGCTTGACAGGGCGGGCCGAATATATTGACCGGAAACATTTTAAGTTCGTAAGCATACGAAATAATTGTGAAGCGGAAAATCATCAGTATCGACGAAAATAAATGCACGGGATGCGGGGAGTGCATCCCGGACTGCCCCGAGGGGGCCATTCAGCTCATCGATGGAAAGGCGCGGCTGATCAGTGATCTTTTCTGCGACGGCCTGGGCGCCTGTATCGGGACCTGCCCCCAGGGTGCGATCCATGTCATCGAGCGCGAGGCCGAGCCCTATGATGAAAAGAAGGTAATGGAGAACATCGTGCGGCAGGGCGGGCCAGTCATAAGGGCCCATCTCGAGCATCTCGCCGGCCACGGGCAGACGGGCCTGTATAAGCAGGCGGTCGAATACCTGAAGGAGCATAAGATACGAATTCCCGGCGATATGCACGCCGGCCACTCGCCTTTTGCGGCATGCCCGGGATCCGCGGCCAGGAGCATTCAGCGAAAGCCGTCGGCACGGGGCCATAAGCCGCCTGAGAAAGCCGAATCCGAGCTCCGGCAATGGCCGGTCCAGCTCCAGCTCCTGAACCCGGCGGCCACGTATTTTGACGATGCCGACTTGCTGATCTCGGCCGATTGCGTCCCGTTCGCCTATGCTGGATTCCACTCCGGGCTCCTTCGCGACCGGATCCTGATCATCTTTTGCCCTAAGCTTGATACGGATATCGACGGATACGTCGAGAAACTGGCCGAGATTTTTACCCGCCATATCATTAAATCGATCATGGTCGCCCACATGGAAGTCCCCTGCTGCGGCGGCGTGCGCTATGTCGTTGACCGGGCGCTGGAACGGTCGGGAAAGAAGATCCCGGTGAGTGAGAAAACGATAACGATACAGGGCGAAATAGAGTAAAAAGAATAGGAGCTATACGCACTTGCTCAGCATGAAGTCGGCAAGCGCCTTGCTTTTCTCGACGCTCGTCATGAGCGTATCGAAATGATCGACCTCGAAGTCATAGCCGGAAAGGTCGGTCCTATCGCGCTCGTCCACGATGAGGATGTCCGCGATGTCCGCGTAAAACTCGGCCACGCCCTTAGTGGAGGGTTCCAGCCCCTTTGCCTTCATGAGCTTTGCGGCCGGGCCGCTGACGGGCTGGTCGCCGATGAAGGGGCTGACGGCGATGACGAACTTGATCTGCAGAGTCTCCCGCACGCCTTCTAAAGATAAAATAGGCCCGATGCTCGTAATAGGATTACTCGGCCCTATAAAGATGTTATCCGAGGCGTTCAGGGCGTCCATGACCTCTGGCGTCGGCATGAGCTGCCCGAGCAGTCGGACGGCGGAAACATCGGGCTCGCCGTGCATGCCCACCCAGAAGTCCTGGAAGTGCATATCGCCCAGGGGTGTGCTGATGACCGACGTGATGTCGTATTCGCTCATCGGTAGTACGTTCGTCCTGATCCGAAAGACGTTGCACAGGTCCCTCGTCGCTTCGGTCAGCGTATCGCCGTTGTTGAGCATGCCCGTGCGGTAGATGCACGTGGCCCGGTCCCTGTCGCCCAGCATGATCTCCTCGAAGAAGCCCATTTCTTCGAGCGCTTTAAAAGTATTGAACGTGTCGCCATTAATTCCCCACCACTTCTTATCGTCGATGATGCCCGCAATAGTATACATGACCGAGTCGACGTCGGGCGTAACCTTATTGCCGCTGACCCAGACGTCCTCCGCCGTGTTCACGATGACCGAGATGTCCTCGCTGTCCTTGAAGCCCCTCAGCAGTTTAGGGGTGCCGGTGCCGCCCGATAAGATGGATAACATAGCATGACCTATCTAGGCGTCATTCAATAATAAGGATTTAGAAGGCATTTAGTGATAGCTCCCAAAGTTAAAGCTCGCGGGCTTTCTCCACCCCATGGACCCTTTAACGTAAAAATGAGAGATGTATGGTTTTTTACCGACAATGCCAGAATTATTAAAGAAAGGCTTATAGCTTAAAAAATTAATATTATTAAATAATAGCATGTCTGGCCGGGATCAATCCACACCCGCCTGTGCCGGCAAGCTATCAGGGGGACGAAATATAAGATACGGGAAAGTGTTGCTTAGCCTGCTAGCTTTCTTTGTGATCGTCTGGGGGATAGGAGACGTGGCGATCACATACGTCGGCTCGCATGGCATTCTGTATAATGAGATCAACCCCATCGCCCTCGCGTCGTTCAGCGCGGCGGGATGGGGTGCGCTCATCGCCGTCAAGGCGGTAGTATGCACGCTGCTGTGCGGCGCCTGCCTGTACGTCTACCAGAAATCCGAGAGGCTGGGCATGGCCATGGGCATGGTCGGAGCCATATTCTCAGTATTGCTATTCGGCTTCAACCTGGTCATGGCCTTCGGCGTATGATTCTTTTTTAGGCGTTTGTCGTGCAGGCGCCCCATTAGCTATTTAAATGTTACCGGGCGTTTATCTAATGCAGAAACGCGCAAGTTTATCGTCCGCGCCGACCACTTAAAGTTATTAAAAACCAATGATAAGAGCGTCTATATGAGCCCGATTAGAGACCCTATCCACGGCTATATTGAGATCGCGCCATACATCGAGAAGCTGCTCGATACGCGCATCGTGCAGCGCCTGAGGAACGTAAAGCAGCTCGGCTGGACGAACCTCGTCTACCCGGGAGCCAACCACACCAGGTTCGAGCACTCGCTGGGCACATACTATTTAGCCAGCCGCCTGGGCTCGGAACTCTCGGAGGAAGAGCGCCGGGAGATCGAGATAGCGGCATTATTGCACGATATCGGCCACGGCCCGTACTCCCACGACAGCGAGGACATCATCGAGGAATACACGCGGCGCAGGCACGACGACGTCTTATTTTTACTGGAGAGCGACGAGATCGCCTCAATATTAGGCGAGTACGGCATTAAGCCGTCGGCCGTATCCAGCCATATCCAGGGAAAGACGAAGATCGGGCAGATCATCACGGGCTCGCTGGACGTGGACCGGATGGACTACCTCATCCGGGATTCCTATTATACGGGTGTCGCCTACGGCATCGTCGACTATGAGCACCTGCTGCGGAACATCCGCTTCTACGATAACAATATTGTCCTGTATTACCGGGGCCTCAAGTCGGCCGAATCGCTGCTTATGTCGCGATTCCTTATGTACCCGTCCGTCTATGACCACCACGTCGGGCGCATCGCCGGCTCAATGTTCGCCCATGGGCTGGACGCCGCCATCACCGAGGGCGACGTGAACGCGTTCGAGCTGCAGCTGATGGACGATTGCGAGCTGAACGAGCGCATGCGGCACTATAACAAATATTCCGCCGAAATGATCGGCCGCCTGAACTCGAGGAACTTATTCAAGCGGGCACTGTACGTGGGTTTCGATTCTGTGGACAAGAGTATCGTCCGCTACACGAAGATCCACAAGGAGATCGAGCGCGAGATCGCCCGCATGGCGGGCATCGAACCCGGCTATGTTCTCATCGACATCCCGAAGATCCCGGATTTCCGGGAGCGCAACGCCACGGTGCTCATGGAGAACGACCAGCTGAAATATTTAGACGACGTGTCCAGCCTCGTCAAGATCCTGGAAGAGTCGTACGTGAACGACTGGCGCATGGGCGTCTACACGCTGCCAGGTTACCGGGAAAAGGTCGGGCGCATCGCCCGGGAGTACTTCAACGTGGAGAAGGTGCCGAAGCAGAGTAAGCTCGAGGTCGTGTGATGGAGCGGCAGTTCTCGAGCTCGTCGGGCCGCCTCGCAATATCCTTAAAAGCGGTCGATGTCGGGGATGACTTGGTGGTTTTCATTACCGGCGGGAAGGCGCATATCGGGGCGACGGCGGTGGGCATCAAGACGGAAGGCGTGGCCACGTCATCGGTCATCACGACGCCCGCGCATAGAGAGGACCGCGTAGTCAAGGACGCCGCCGAAAAGCTCGCAAAAAAGCTGGATAAGACGGTCGTGGTCGTGTCCGGCATCCATTACGATAATATCACGAAAGAAGAAATTGAGGAAACGTTGCGGCTCTGCGACGAGCTGGTCAACGCTCTGGCGGGTGAATTAAGTAAATGAGGATCATCATCGGAATGACCGGCGCCAGCGGAGTGCAGTACGGCATCCGGCTGCTCGAGGCGCTGGAAGGCAACGAGGAGACCCACCTGGTGCTCTCGCAGGAGGCCCGGGAGCTGGTCGAGCTCGAGACGGACTTGAACGTGAACGCGTTCCTGGAGAAGGCGACTTTTCATTATGAGGACGACGATTTTCTGGCCCCCATCGCCAGCGGCTCATATCGCTGGGATGCCATGGTCATCGTGCCCTGCACCATGAAGACGCTGGCTGGCATCGCCAATGGCTACGCGGACACGCTCATCGGGCGGGCGGCGGATGTCACGCTCAAGGAAAGCCGCAGGCTTATCCTGGTGCCCAGAGAAATGCCGCTAAACCTGATCCACCTGGAGAATATGGTGAAGCTGAAGCAGGCCGGCGCGGTCATCATGCCCGCCTGCCCCGGGTTCTATAACAATCCGAAGACCATCGACGATCTCGTCGATAACGTCGTCGGCCGGATACTGGACCAGCTGGGCATCGATAATGAGGTGTACCGGCGGTGGGGAGAGAAGGAGAAAAAGCAGGGCGTGCTGCCTTCTACATCGCATAAGATCCGATAGCCGTCGAATATTTATTATTTGGATACATATAGGCACCGGGTGGAATATCTGCAATATAATTTTAACGGCGGCAGCGCCGCCATGCCGAATAGCCAGGCCTTCGACAGCGTCTTTTTCCTGATCGTCCTCATCATCCTTTTACTCCAGCTCCGCACGCGCCGGGTCAGGCTGTTCGGGCTCGTAATAATGCCGCTGATAATGTTATTCCTCACCCTGTCGTTCGTTGCGGTCGACATGCCGACGGACCCGGCAGGCATAGCGCTGCTCGCTGTCGGCTTTATGATCGGGATCGGCATCGGCCTGGTCATCGGCTCGTTGATGGAAGTGAAAGTCGATGAAAAGGACGGCTCTATGGTCCTCAAGGGCTCGATTCTGGCAGTCCTCGTCTGGGCGGTCATCATCGGCCTGAAGATCTACGGTAAGGACTGGCTCGGCAGCTCAGGGCTTATCGACTGGAACCTGCTGGCGTCGATATTCCTGATGGTGACCGTGGGCACGATGATGGCCCGGCGGGGATTCGTCTACTGGCGCTACTGGCAAATGAAAAAGATCGCGCCGGCGAGCGAGACCGTAAAATAATTTTTCACTGTCAGCTGCATGCTGGACATTTGGGGTTTTTCTCGATGCATATCTCGTGGAACTGCATGTACTCGCCGTCGTAGACTAATAATCGGTTCAGCAGTGGCTCCCCGAGGCCTAAAATAACTTTTACGGCCTCGGTGACCTGCAGCGTGCCCAGCACGCCAGGTGTTGCGCCGAGCACCGGGAACTTCTCCTTCGGAGGCGCCTTCGGGAAGATGCACTCCAGGCAGGGCGTCTTGCCGGGAACGAGCGTCGCGAGCCGGCCTTCCATGCCCCAGATTGACGCGTAAATGTACGGGATGTTATGCTTCAGTGACGCCCTATTCAGCGCATATCGGGTTGGGAAATTATCCATGGCGTCCATGAGGATGTCGCAGCCTTGCGTCAGCTCGTAGACGTTATCGTCGTTGATCTCGATGTTGAGCGGGACAAGGTCGAGCTCGGGATTGAGCTGGGAGAGCTTTTCGTAGGCGCTCTTTACCTTTAGCTCGCCGATGTTCTTATCCCAGTGCAGGATCTGGCGGTTCAGGTTGCTCAGGTCGACGACGTCCATGTCGGCCAATATGATATGCCCGAAGCCCGCCGCAGCCAGGTAATAGGCTACCGGGCTGCCTAAACCCCCACAGCCGGCGACGAAGACGGTCGTATTCTTCAGCTTCTTTTGCCCCGCCTCGCCAAAACCGCGAATCATCATCTGGCGGTCGTATCTTTTTAGGTCATAATCGTTAAGTTCCCGCTGCGACATACTCACAGGTAAATAGTACGGCAGGACGGATAATATTAATGTATGAGGTAATAAGCGATGACAGGCCTTTATGCCGGTATCAATAGGTTTAAATATAAAAAATGAGTGTAGATTGTTTGCGAAATACGCCAACGTGGCAGAGCGGCCATGCAATTGCCTGCAGAGCAATCCTAATCCGGTTCGACTCCGGACGTTGGCTTGATTTTTTAGTTCAACTTTGCTATATTGGATTAACCTGGTCGAGAAAAAGAATCTTGAGCCTGAGAAGATGTTCTAACTCTCGCAGGCTGCTTTCTTACTGATGCTGTTAATAACATCCATGTAGGGTACTTCTGTTGTATAAATCGAGATATCCTGGGTCACGGGCTTGCTGGAGATGTGCCATTTCCCGCCGTAGAAGCCTACGGGTACCTGGCTTCCCTCGGGATACTCTTTCTTGACGAACTTCAACTGCCTGCTATCGACGTCGACGACGACATTCCCGTGCTCGACATGGATTATCATGTGAACGTAACGGGAGAGCATATTCAGGCTCCACTTGTAGCCGACGACTGTACCGATAAATGCATCATTTGATGTAATATTTTTCATTTTATTAGCCCCCTCAGGCTTAATCGCCTGTACACTTGATAATATTGTTCCTCTATCATATAATATTTTCGATGCGTAACCGATAATTAACATAATTTTACTAAAATCAGGATAATTATTTTTCATATTCAAAAATAACAAGAATAGAATGTTCAATACGATTTCATCGAAAATGAGAAATAATCGTTACGCTATCAGAGGCTGCGTAAAGCCAGGTTATTAGAAATCGGAGTAAAAATTTATTCTGCGACTTTCTTACACATCCTGTTCACGATTTCCAGGGCCATGATATCCGGGTCGTAGCTGTTAATATCCAGCATTTCGGGCTTGCTGCTGATGTGCCACTTACCGCAATAGAACTCCAGTGGGATCTGGCTGCCTGCGGGATACTCGTTCTCGACGAACTTGATCTGCCGGTGGTCCATGCTGATGACGATCCTGAAGCCGTCCGCATTGACGATCACGCTGGAATTGTGGGAAAGCATGCTAATGCCCGACCTGTAGCCGACCACTTTACCTATCAAGATCTCATTTTCCGTCTTGTTTTTCATACATATACCTCTAGATGCCTAACCGATTATTAATTGAGAACAGATTATTCCACATACATATAATATTTTCGATTATAGGCATATTATATTGGCAATATTTCGAAATAATTGCTAAAAATGTTCTATTCATCCGTAAAACGGGAAAATTATATTTCAGGATTCAGAATGGCCTGCATAAAAGGCATACTGAAGCCGATAAAAAAGATAAAAAACTTGCTGTGTTGAATTACTTCTTTGTTTTAAGCTTTTTAAGGGCATATTCAATACAGCAAAAATAATTAATCATATTGTGTGTATCGTCAGGCAGGATTATCGAGGATGTCTATTAAAGACATGTCATCATCGGGCGTATAGACTTCGTCGTCGGACGGCTTGCTGACGATCTGCCATTTGCTGCCGTTCAGCTGCAGCCTGACATAGCTGCCCCGTGGATACTCTTTCTCGACGTATTTGATCTGACGGTTATCGATTTGCACGTTGATCTTCGCATCATTTACTCTAATGACAGCGAAGGCGTCGTGGGATAAGATGTTCCAGCTCGACTTATATCCAATAACCTGGCCAGTAACTGGCGTGTTCTCAATCAATTGCATCGTTTTTTATGCCCCCTTAATTGATTGGTTGTGTAATACTTTTAATTCAATTCGATATAAAGTTTCCGATTTTCTGTGTAATATTGTGCTTGAAATGGGGAATAATATTATTTAATTTTTTTAAAATGACATTATTGAGAACAATATGTGCCTATTCTTTGCGTTATTCCTGCAAACCTTTTTATAAGACAAAAGTAATCCTTAAGATGGAAGCCCTATGCAAAAAACACTTAGCAAAGTGGCCTATGGAGCCGTCGTTATCATCCTGGTACTATTTACAGGCTACTATGCGTCGAACCATAGCATCGGCCAGACGGACATGACATATCCTTACGGCCAGACGGACATGGATAAGGCGGAAGCGCTGAAGGTCGTTTTCAATGATGCGATGATCAACCACAGCGTCGCTCAGGCGGGCAGGTACACGGCGAACGTGACGGTCGGCGGTGCCTTCGACGACAGCGGCTATGCCGGCCTCGACGGCAGGCTTGCGCGTGTCGACATGTCGACAGTCAGCTTCACGCCGCAGACGTTCCAGGTACTGGCTGATATCTCGAATGGCAGGGAGATGGAAGCCCGCTATTCCTACAGCATTTTGAGCAAGCACGATTTCGTCCTGCTGCCCCATGGAGTTACATGGTATCGTTCATTTATGGCTAACAATAGCACAGTCTCTATCTATATGGAGTTCGACCCGCAGACGGCTATGCTACGTCCAGTGATCGTAGACGGGGCCAACTTTGAGAAATACATGGGCGGCCAGCCGTTCGAGCCGCTGAGCTATATGGACGTGCCGGCCGGAGAGATAAAGGCGTATAGCGGCTCTAACCCCGTCTCATCCCTCTGGAATACCAGCGTGACTTTACCCGGCGTAGTATCGCCTCAGAAGTGCTACTTTATTATAAAGAACAACGACCAGTCCAGGGATATGATGGTCAGGCTGGAGTTTAAGACAGGATAAGGATTTCCTATAGATTTTTATCGTTGATGGATCGTTAGAGAAACCCTTTACCATAATAGTGCATTATTATTCCTTGAATGAAGAGACTGGCAACCTTCCTGATCGGTCTTACGGTGGCATCGACCATCGTGCTAGTGGCCTATACCTTCGTCTATGGCAGCGGCCAGCCGTTGTCCGACCCGGCTATAGAGCGTGCTATCCGGTCGATGGACAACGCCGACTCTATCAGGGTTGCCCTGAACGATAGTGGTGTCCGGGAGGGTATTGCAGGCCACCGATACGACAGCAGCTCGTATGATGATTTTATTTTCCGGGTTGAAAACGCCTCTAATATCACGCCCTATGATGCCGGATTCGTTAACGTGAGCGGCCCGCTCGTCCGTGTGACGATATTCGTTACCGGTAATCGAAGTTACATGGACAGCTACCATTTTTATGTGGTCGTGGATCCGGTAAGAAAAACGGTCATGGAGAGAAGCAAGGTCCGGATGATAGCGGCGCCGGAGTCCATCGGCCTCGACCTGCCCCCGGGAGCCGCATGGTTTATCTATACGGCGATGGGAGGTGGATATATCGATCATAATCCTGGAGACGCACCGCTGTACGCTATGAAGATGGATAAAGAGAACTTCAGCAAGTTCAAGAATGGAGAGGCTTATGAGGCGCTTACTTTTAATGGGGATACCGGGAAGTGGCTGGCGGATCGGACGGCTGTCGGAAACAATACAATATGGATGCTAAAGCCCGGGCAATCAGTCTATACGCCGGTCGATAACAATGATATGCATAATTACTATTTTGTCCTGCTCAATGGCAACGATAAAAGGAATATAGCGGTAGAGCTCACGGCGGTCTTCGGAGTATTTCAGGAGTAGCGGCCACCGATAGATTTAATATTTTATCGCGTCGGTATTATACGGCGCCTGGAGAAAAAAATATTTCAACGAAACGGGCGTTTTCTGACTAATGAACGTTCATTGAGGAGTCTGAAGAATGGGTCTTCGAGAATTTTTAGACTGGCTGAAAAAAGACGGGACCCTGCAGGAGATCAACAAGCCGATATCGCCTATTTTCGAGGCGCCGAGGTACGCATACCAGGACCGGCGCCCGGTCCTGTTCCAGGACTGCAACGGCATGCGGGCTGCAATGAACGTCATGAACTCCCGAGAGACCCTGGCGAGGGCCCTGGGGGTAACTCCCGATAACATCATCAACAAGCTCACGTCCGTCAGGTATGACGGCCAGGTGAAGCACGTCGATAATTCTCCCATGATGGAGGTCAGGGCAAAAGCCAATCTATCCCGCCTCCCCATAATGAAGCACTTCAAGAAGGACGGCGGCGCGTATATCACGGCCGGCATCGTCGTCTCGAAGTATAAGGACATGTATAATGCCTCCATTCACCGGCTCATGGTCGTCAACGACAACACGCTGGCCGCCAGGCTCGTGCCGCCCAGGCATACTTATGTCATGCAGAAGGAGGCCGCGGCCAGGAACGAGCCCCTGCCGGTCGGCATTGTCATCGGCGTCGACCCCGTTACGGTCTTTGCGGCGTCCACCCGCGTGCCCCCGGGCAAGGAATGGGAATATGCAGGCGCGCTCAAAGGCGAGCCTACCGAGCTGGTCCGGCTCGACAACGGCGTCGAAGTGCCTCATGGTGAGATTGTACTCGAAGGCTTTATCGACCCCGTTGAGAAGATAAAGGAGGGCCCCTTTGTCGACATCACAGGGTCCTATGACCACATCAGGCCCGAGCCTGTCATTCATTTAAACAACATGATGATGCGCAAAGACCCCATCTACCATGGAATATTGCCCGGCGGCAACGAGCACAAGCTCCTCATGGGCGTGCCCTACGAGCCTTTGATATATAATGCGGTCGGCAACGTGACCAAGGTCAAGAACGTCGTATTGACGGAAGGCGGATGCTGCTATTTACACGCCATCGTCCAGATCGAGAAGCAGACCGAGGGCGACGGCAAGAACGCCATCATGGCCGCCTTCGCCGCCCACACGAGCCTCAAGCACGTGGTCGTGGTCGACTCGGACATTAATATTTTCGACCCTATGGACGTCGAGTATGCCATAGCGACCCGCACAAAGGCCGACAGGGACGTCATGATCATCTCCAACGTCCGGGGAAGCTCGCTGGACCCCGTCTCTGAGGATAATATAACAAGCAAGATGGGCATCGACGCCACCAAGCCCCTCAAGGCCCCGGATAAGTATGAAAGGGCAAAGATGTAAGCCCATTTGTTCTTTTCTATTTCTTTTCTCGCCGATTTCATCGGTAATAGCCAGTAGGACTTTGCGCCTAATGTCGATCAGAATCTTGATTTTAAGTGCAGACTTAGGTTTTTAGGTGCTGATGGCCATATTAGCAACCATTTGTAAGAAAAGCTATTATTATGCTTTGATAAACAGTATAATTTTAGCTATATAATTAATGGGGGGGGGTCGTGATATATTGAATACTAGAATATTCCTGGCGATTCTTCTAATATTGTTTATGGTTACATTGAGCGGATGCGCTTCAAATATTACCAGTTCGGGGAACTCGTTGCCACATGACAAATATGTGGCCATTGAGGAGTACATGAAGACAAACTGCACTATCATCAATGGCAGTTATAACTCTCTTCCCCATATTACGCTACCGGCATTCTTCGATTATGATGGCAGTGCCAATGGCAGTAATCCCGCAGAAGGTAGCAGTTGGACAGGTTTTCAGAGTTATATTAGTAACAATTACTATCCAGCGGTCAATGATAGCTTCAAAGTCCTATATGGCAGCGCTTATTATCGCGACGTCGCCCCCATGGATACAAGGACTGGCGTGATGATAAAGGGTATTTATAGTTACCCGTATGTTTGCGATTCGGGCTTCGTGCTTAGGGACATTGATAGAAACGGCACAATATACGGAAGCTACAACAATACATCAATCGTCCTCCGACGCGGAGAACAATGGACGACGCCGCTTTACACGGATATAAAAAGTAACAGTGGTACGGATATGTTCCAAAAGCCCTTCTCCTACACGGCGAGTTTCAACACGACATGGACGATAACGAACCTGGGCATCCTGGATAAGTCTAACCTGACCCGGTACAACAATAGCAATACAGACATAGGTTTCAGCCAGCTTTTTTAAGGTGCCAACACAATGGAAAATCATACGCTATATCAAGTTTACGAATTATACCGTTGCTCATCTTTAGGTAAAAGCGCCTCTAACAAAACATTTATATTTCTTTAATGCCAATGCTATGCCATAGCATACCAATCGCCATGCTATAGCATACCAATGGGTGTGAGCAATAAATGGACCAATTAACGCAGGCATTATACTTTATATTAGCCATTATACCGATACTTGTCATATTCGCGGGCCTGGTCTTCTTTAAGAAGTCCGGGACCTTTATGGGAATCGTCGGGTGGATCGTATGTGTGATCATCGCGCTGGCCTTCTTCTGGGGGACCCCGAGCCTCGGATCGCTCGACGTTGCTTTCAAGGCCTCGATTTTCGGCGTCATATCGTCGTTCAGCATATCCCTGATGGTGCTGTTCACGATCCTGCAGGTCACGATGATGGACGTCACGGGCGCGATCAAGAGCATTACCGAGTTCATCAAGACGATCGCCGCGGAAAAGTACGAGCAGATCATGATCCTGAACGTGGGCCTCGGCTCGTTCTTAGTCTCGATCGGCGCTACGCCGGTCACGATGCTCCCGCCCATCATGATGGCCCTGGGATTCTCCCCGCTGGCTTCTATTGCATTGCCCTGTCTGGGTTACGATCCGCTCACGTCATTCTCGCTCCTTGCAGTGCCCATCACGGCCCCGGTCCAGGCCTTCGTTCCGGCGGCAGACTATAACCATTACCTCAATATACTGGCCAATAACGTGTCCCTGTTCCTGCCCATCGTCTCCACCGGCCTCTCCATAGGCATGCTGTGGATCGCCGACGGCATGGAAGGCGTTAAGAAGGGCATCGTGCCCGCGCTGGTCGCCGGCCTCACGCTGGGCCTGACCTGCATCCTATTCGTACGGTTCTTCCCGGACCTGGTCACCATAACGGGCGTCGTCGCCGGCTTGATGGCGATGGCCTCGCTGTTCCTGCTGAGAGTCGTCCAGGGCAAGCCCATCTTCAATAAGAAGACGGCGCCCCAGGGCGCTGTGGCGGCTGACGGCGGAATGACAAAAAATCTCCCCCTCTGGAGAGCAGTGCTCCCCTGGGGATTATTAGTCGTATTCTGCGTTATTATCAGCTGGCCCCCAATGCCCACGATCTTGCTGAACATCATGGGATCGGCTAACAAGATACCCATCATTGCGGACCAGGTGGTCAACCTTAAGCTGCTCAACCAGGCCTACGTCTGGGTCCTGGTCAGCACCATACTGACGGCGCCGTTCCTCATCAAGTCGAAGGATCAGGGCGTTCAGATCGTCAAGCTCTGGCTGAAGAGGGCCTGGAGCCCGACGATCGCCGCAGCCGCCTTCTTCGCCATCGCGTATATAATGGCCTGGTCGGCAAAGTCCGTCATCGGCGGCAAGCTGGTCTTCGACGCCGGCATGGACGCTTACAACATGAACATGGTCATCGGCTCGACGCTGGCCGTCTACTTAGGAGCCTCGCTGTTCCCGCTTGTGGCCCCCATCCTGGGCTTGTTCGGGGCGTTCGTCAGCGGCAGTGAGACCTCGTCGAACGTCATGTTCTATGGCATACTCAATAAATCGTCGAACATGCTTAACCTCGATTTCTGGCAGATCTTCTCGGGCCACGCGGTCTCCGGCGGTATCGCCTCGGGCATCGCCCCGGCCAAGATCGTCAACGCCTCCTCGGTCATCGACGTGAAAGGGCTGGACGGCGAAGTCATAAAGAAGTCAGCCGTGGTTAGCATAATCTTGACGGTGCTGGTGGGTATAATCCTGTTCTGCTGGGTAACGTTCTTCAGCTAACGAGATTCCTTTTTTTTATCTTTCTTGTTTTTAGATCTTAAGTTACAAAGAGCACGGAGGGCACAATTTTTCACTACAAAGGCACGATGGTAAAAAGTGCTCTTGTTCATTCCACTGTGCCTTTGTATCCTTCGTGCCCTGATCGCCAATGAACCGGCTCTGTGTACTTTGTAACTTGCTCGAATTCGCATCAGCGAAACATTTAAAAGAAAACTTTGTGGGCCTCCGTGCCATCGTGCCTTTGTGGTGAAAAATTGTGCCCGCCATATCCTTTATATCTTAAAATATTACATTAATAAAGCGACTAGCGAGGCTTCCCCTTGAATTTTCTCTTGATGAATATCGCAGCGCTCACGGCAGCACAGGCCCCTTCCCCGACGGCCTTCGATATCTGGTGCAGGCCACCGGTCACGTCGCCGGCCGCAAACACGCCCTCCACCTTCGTCGTCATGTCGGGCCTGTCCACGGCAATATTACCCTTCTTATCCAGGTCGAGTCCCAGGTCGTTCGCAAGAACAGAGTTAGGCACGCCGCCCTCGATAAAAATACCGTCGATACGTAAGGACATTTCTTCGCCGCCATTCTCCTTGAAGCGGATACGCTCGGCGAACTCGTTGCCTTCGATGGCGAGGACCTTCGCGCCGCCGATGACTTCGACGTTGCCTAAAGACTTTAACTGCTCGGAGTAGATGGGCGATTCCACGTCGGGCTTGCTGGTAAGCACCGTAACGTGCTTCGCCAGGCCGGCGAGATATATTGCCGCGCTCGCCGCCTGGTCTCCATAGCCGATCATGGCCACGGTCTTACCTTTATAGAACGAGCCGTCGCAGACGGCACAATAGGAAACGCCGCGATAAAGGTAATCCTTTTCGCCAGGTATGTTCAGCTCCCGGTGTTTCGAGCCGGTCGATACGATGACGGACTTAGCCTGGAACTCTCCCACGTCCGTTGACAATACAAAACGATCATCTCTACGAGAGATACGGCCAACGTAGTTTATAACGGTCGTGATCTTATACTTCTCAAGCCCTTTGCTGAACTTTTCGGCCAGCACGATGCCGTGAATGGAATCGAATCCCGGATAGTTCTCCACGTCGCCTGCCTTGGCGAGCTGGGAATCGAAGGGGTCGCCGAACACAATGGTCGATAGGTTCGCCCTGCCGCAGTACAGCCCCGCCGTCAGGCCCGCGGGCCCGGCCCCGATGATCGCAACGTCGTAAATCGTCTCTTCAGCCACTGCTGATTCCTCTATAAATGTTATATGAACTGTAGAGTACTCCACATTATAAATATTTATTATCCTCGAAAGTGTACGTATAATGTTATATTGGCAAAAAGAGCCCCTATTACATTCACTTTTCTATCGCCGGCAGCAGGACCACGAACTAGGCGTCCGGTGTGTGGTTGCCCTCCTCGCGGTCCTCGACTCGGGCCTTTGTAAATAAATCTTTGAGAAACCGAAATGAAGATATCGCTTTGCGTATAATAAAAGTATAGTCCAAGTGGTTTGATTGTCTCTTAATTATACATTAAATTTGACGGATCCGAACGCCACGGTGGAGACTGTCGGCGGCAAGGGTGCCAGCCTCGCCAGGCTTGCGATGGCTGGCCTGCCTGTGCCCAATGGATTTCATATTAGCACTGAGGCGTATCGCCGGTTTATGACCGATGGCGGCCTGCAAATGCAGATTCTTGCCGCCCTTTCTACCGTCGTTCCGGATCAGCCGGCAACGCTGGAAGTGGCATCCAGACAGGTGGGGGAGCTTTTTGCCCGCGGCACTATTCCCGAGGATGTCGCCGGGGCGATCCGGCAGGCGTATTCAAGGCTCGGCGATGGGGATATCGTGGTTGCAGTGCGCTCTTCAGCCACAGTCGAGGACATGCCCGGGGCCTCTTTTGCCGGCCAATTAGAAACATTTCTCAACCTGCGCGGAGAAGTGCAGGTACTGGAAGGCGTAAAGCGGTGCTGGGCGTCCTTGTGGACGCCGCGGGCGCTCGGCTACATGGCCCGGAACGGCATCGACTTCTCAAAGGTAAGCGTGGCCGTCGTCGTCCAGGAGCTCGTGCCCGCGGCAGCGGCCGGCGTCATGTTCACGATAAACCCGCTGACCGGAGCACGCAACCAGGTGGTTATCAACGCGGCATGGGGATTGGGTGAAGCGGTCGTCGGCGGCCGGGTCACGCCCGATACGATCATCGTGGATAAGGTCTTTGGAAAGGTCGTTGAACAGCAGATCAGCAGCAAAGTTGCGATGACGGTGCGCACCTCGTCCGGCACACACGAGGAACCCGTACCTGCGGTCCGGCGAGACCGTGCGGTGCTCAGCCCCGGGCAAGCTGTCAAGCTTGCCGGTATCGGCGTGCGGGTCGAAGAGCTCTACGGGGGCCCGATGGATATCGAATGGGCCCTCGACCGGGGCCGGTTTTTCCTCGTGCAGGCCCGCCCGATCACCGCCCTGCGCGGCCACAACCCGATCGAAGGCGAGTGGAACGACAGCCTGGCCGGCGATTACCTCTGGACGCGGACGAACTACGGCGAGGCCGTGCCCGACGTGATGACGCCCTGTACCTGGTCGTTCGTCCAGATCCTGATGTCCGATGCGGAGCTTTCCATCGGCCCGTACCTCGTCTACGGCAACATCGGCGGACGGCTCTACAGGAACCTGAGCATCGAGGCGTCGTTCGCCGCAGCCTTCGGGATAAACCCTAAGCGCATTCAGAGTATGACCGAAGACGCCTTCGGGCGGCTCCCGGCCGGCCTGGACATACCGATCTTCCGCGTTCCGCGCTTACGTTTGATCCGCATGGCGTTGCCCGTCATTATCGGAGATTTGCTCCGAATGCGGGCCAACCAGAAGAAGCTCCCGGAATATCTTCGGACGATGCCGGAGCGTTGCGAGAGATTGCGGTCCCGGATCCAGGCCACTTCCCGCCCGGAAGAACTGGCCGCCCTGTGGCACACGGACGTATTACCACTGTTCCACGAAGCCGGTCAGATGATCGAGGCTGCGGCTGGCCAGGGGGGAGGCGCGATCGTTGCGACACCTCATCGCCTTCAGACATTATTGGGTCAGGATGACGCGAATATCTTACTCACGGGATCAAGCCTGGAAACGGGCCCATTGGCCAGCCTGGGGCCATTGTTAAGCTTGACCCGGCTGGCCCGGGGCGAGATCGATCGCGCGACCTACGTGCGGCAATACGGTTACCGGGGCCCGCACGAGGCGGAGGTATCCGTTCCCCGGCCTGCGGAGGATCCGCAATGGATCGATCTCCAGCTCGCCGGACTGGGCCAGGCGCCGGCCGATGCGACAGCGCTGCTCGCCCGCCAGGAGGCGGCCCGCGGGGCGGCGCGGGAAAGATTGCACGAGCGATACCCGGGGAAAGAAAAATCGATCATCCGGCAGATCGACCGCTGGGTATCGATCGCCCGTGACCGGGAGGCCGCCCGTTCCGAGGCCATCCGGGGGTTCTGGGTGCTGCGCGCCTTCGTCCTGCGCGCGGGCGAGATCACGGGCCTGGGCGACGATATGTTCTTCCTGTCCATCGACGAGATACTGTCCGTCCTCAAAGGCGATCGGATATCCCTCGCGCACGTAAAGGCTCGCCGGGCCTCATACGAACGATACCACGCCTTGCCGCCTTATCCCCCGCTAATCCGAGGGCACTTCGACCCGTTCCGGTGGGCCGCCGATCCCGGGCGACCGGGCGAGTCATACGACGCTTCCGGCAGCAGCACACCGCGGGAAGCCGCCATTAAAGGCTTCCCCGGGGCCGCCGGCGTCGTCGAGGGCCGGGCCCGGCTCGTCGCCAGCTTCGAGGATGGCGACCAATTACAGGCCGGCGAGATCCTCGTCACGACCCTGACGAACGTCGGGTGGACCCCGCTATTCCCCCGGGCGGCAGCCATCGTGACCGACGTCGGCGCGCCTCTTTCGCACGCCGCCATCGTCGCCCGCGAACTGGGCATTCCGGCGGTCGTCGGTTGTGGCACTGCGACGCGACGTATCAAGACGGGCGACCGGATACGCGTGGACGGCGAGAAAGGGCTTGTGGAGCTAATCTCGACCAATGATACCGCCAAGCCGCTCATTGGCAATGAGATAAAGTCGTTGAAGTAATACAATTAATATGTGTATCAACACTAACCGGGCGCCCTTCGAATGGTCGCACTTCACCCGGTCCTCGACCCAAACGGGGCCGCCATACGTGGTCGAGCCAGGTTAATCCCAAAATAGTTATTTATTACCATATACCGTAGGAAAATGAGCCAAATTTAATCTCCGTTTAATCCCTTGGCCGGATATAAATATTTATTATCCCGGACGCATTATTCATGTCGAGGATCATATGGACCCGTCAGAATCGTTTGGTGAGATGCTACCCTGGCTAAAAAAGTACCGGGATGCGGTGATAGTCATTAAAGTTGGCGGGCATGCCATGGTGGACCCGGCCGCGAGAAGCAGCATGATCAAGGATATCGTGACGCTCAAGTACCTCGGCGCACGCCCCATCATCGTCCACGGCGGCGGCCCCGAGATCGACGCCATGATGAAGCGCATGGGTAAGACGCCGAAGTTCGTCTCCGGCCTGCGCGTAACGGACGAGGAAACGCTGGAGATCGTGCGCATGGTTCTCGTTGGCAACGTGAGCTCCGATATCGTCTCGCTCATTTCCAAGTACGGCGGCAACGGAGTCGGCATCATCGGCAGCGACGGCGACCTCATCGTCGCCAGGAGAAAGGCCCCCGAGAAGGCCGTTGTCGACGGGAAGGAGACCGAAGTGGACTATGGCTGGGTCGGAGAGACGGTGCGCATCAACCCGCAGATACTCAGCATACTCCTGGATAACGAGTACATACCGGTCATTTCGCCCATCGGATACGACGAGGATGGCAACTGCCTGAATTTGAACGCCGACACGGCGGCCGGCGACATCGCCGCGGCCATTAAAGCCCGGAGCCTGGTCTCGCTGACGGACGTGGACGGCGTCCTGATGGACCCCGCGAACAAGGATACACTGATATCGCAGCTAAACATCGCCCAGTGCTACGACCTCATCGAAAAGGGCGTCATCTCAAAAGGCATGATACCGAAGGTCCTGTCGACCATCTCTGTCGTTAAGAGTGGCATCCAGAGTGTCCATATCATCAACGGCAATATCCCACACGCCTTGCTGCAGGAGCTGCTGACCGACAAAGGCATAGGCACATGCATTACGAAGGAGTAGAAGCTTATGACATTAACGCCATACAAAAATATCCTGGTTCCCACGGACGGCTCTGATTATTCATTATATGCGGCCGAGCACGCCGTTTACCTGGCGAAAGCCCTGGGCGCAAAGCTTTACGCGCTCAACGTTGTCAACGCCCCGCTCGCCTTTCATGCCGGCATCCACTACGCAGAAAGTAAGGTCGAAATGGAACACTCCGGGAAGAAAGCGGTCACAATAATAAAAGCGCTATGCGACGAGAAAGGTGTGGAGTGCCAGGAGATGATCGTCGAGGGCGATCCCAGGGCCACCATCGTGGACGTCGCCCGTAAAGTGAACGCGGACTGCATCGTGATCGGCTCCATCGGCATGTCCGCCCTGGAGCGGGTGCTTATCGGCAGCGTATCCGACAGCGTGCTAAGACATGCGCCGTGCCCGGTGCTCATGATCCGAAAGTCGTAGGAGAGCACTAATGCATGGTATCCCATGGCATGCGCTCAAGCTCAAGGACATCTATGCCAGGCTGAAAACGGATAAAAAAGGCCTCAAGCCGGAGGAAGCGGCAAAGCGCCTGGAAAAGTACGGGCGGAACGCCCTGAAAGCCGGAAAAAAAGCCTCTGTCATCGTCATTTTTTTAAGCCAGTTCAATAATTTTTTGATCTATCTGCTCATCGCGGCCGCGACCGTCTCGTTCCTCATCGGCGAGAGGCTGGACGCCGCCATCATCGCCCTCATTGTCGTACTTAATGCAATCCTGGGGTTCGCCCAGGAATATAAGGCGGAGCAGTCCATCGAGTCGCTCAGGAGCCTCGTCGTCCAGGAGGCTTTCGTCGTGCGGGGCGGCCACCGCTTGAAGGTACCTGCTTCGGATCTCGTGCCCGGAGATATAATAGAGGTGGAGGCGGGCGAGAACGTGCCGGCGGACTGCCGTCTCATCTATGAGGCCAGCCTGAAGGTGGATGAGGCAGCACTGACTGGGGAATCGGAGCCTGCGAAAAAGAGCATAGAAGCCTTACCTGAGGATACGGCACTGGGTGACATGGATAACATGCTGTTCATGGGCACGAGCGTCCTCGACGGCCGTGGAATGGCTGTCGTTACGGCCACGGGCATGGACACCGAGATCGGCCGGATCACCAGCCTGGTGGAGTCAGGTGCCGAGCAGAGCACGCCCATGCAGGCCTCTATCGACCGGCTTGGAAGGCTTTTCGGCATCTCGGCCGTCGCCATCTGCAGCATCATACTTGCCGCAGGGCTGCTTGAAGGCCAGAAGCTATATGACATGTTCCTTATCGCTGTAAGCCTGGCCGTCGCGGCTATACCGGAAGGCCTTCCGGCGACCATCACTATCGTCCTGGCGCTCGGAGTGCAGCGTATGGCAAAGAAAAAGGCCGTGGTCCGCCGGCTGTCCGCCATAGAGACCCTGGGCTCCACCAGCGTTATCTGCACAGATAAGACGGGCACCCTGACCCAGAACGTCATCGTGGTCCGAAAGATAGCGACGGCAGGGCAGGAGTACGAAGTGACCGGCTCCGGGTATTCGCCTGACGGCGAATTTGTCAGCCGGGGAGGCACAGCAGAGCCCGCCTCAGACCGTGCATTGAAAATGCTACTGACGGCCGGTGCCCTGTGTAATAACGCTATCTACGAGCGGCTGGAGGACCAGTGGAACATCGTGGGTGATTCGACCGAGGTGGCGCTGCTGGTGGCGGCGGCGAAGGCCGGCTATAGTAAAATACTTATGGAGGACGACTGTCCCAGGATCTTCGAGGTCCCGTTCAACACGGAGACCCGTCGGATGACGACCGTGAACGCCTGTAAAGGCAAAAAGTACGTCTTCGCTAAAGGAGCGCCTGAAGTCGTACTCACATCTAGCAGCAGCATCCTCATCGGCGGCCGTGTCATGCCTGCAGACGCCGCCGGCCGTGACTATTTCATGAAGACTAACGATGATATGGCAGCCGACGGCATGCGGGTCCTCGGGCTTGCCTACAGGGAGATCGTATCAGACCCTGCTAAGATGAGCATCGGTGAACTTGAAGGAGACCTGACATTCCTGGGCCTGGCCGGCATGATGGATCCCCCGAGGCCGGAAGTGAAAGACTCAGTCGAGAAGTGCAAGTCCGCCGGTATAGACGTGGTCATGATCACGGGCGACCAGAGGCCGACCGCCGTCGCTATCGCCAGACAGCTCGGGATCTTCAGGGAGGGGGACGGTATCATTTCGGGCACCGAGCTGAGCGAGGCGAGCGAAGAAAAGCTTGACTCGGATATCGGGCGGATCAAGGTATATGCGCGGACGTCGCCGGAGCAGAAGCTGAGGATCGTCGCCGCCCTCAGGCGGCGCGGCCATGTCGTGGCCATGACAGGCGACGGCGTCAACGACGCCCCGGCGCTCAAGCAGGCCGATATCGGCGTCTCGATGGGCATCACGGGCACGGACGTCTCCAGGCAGGCGTCGGACATAGTGCTCACAGACGATAACTTTGCCACTATCGTGGCGGCTGTCGAGGAAGGGCGGAAGATCTACGATAACGTGAAGAACGTCGTCAAGTACCTCTTCGCCAGCAACATGGGAGAGGTGCTCGTCGTGCTCCTTGGTATCATGCTCGGCCTGCCTCTTCCACTCCTGGCCATCCAGATCCTCTGGGTAAACCTGGTCACGGACAGCCTGCCCGCGCTCGCCCTGAGCGTCGACCCCGTAGCCCCCGGCGTCATGAAAAGGCCGCCCAGGCCGAGGGCAGAGGGCTTATTCACCAGGCTGACGCTCTTCGATATGGCGCTGATCGGCATAGCGACCGGCGTCGGTACGCTCGGACTGTTCCATTTATACCTGCCCAGGGGCCTGGACATGGCCCGCACCGTGGCATTCACGGCTCTGGTAATATTCCAGATGTGGAATTGCCTGAACTGCCGCTCCGAGGACCGCTCGCTATTCAAGGTGGGCATATTCAGCAACCCATATATTCTGGGGGCTATCGCCGTCTCTATACTGCTGCAGTCTGCCCTGCTTTACGTGCCGTTCCTCGAAGACGTCTTCAAGACCTCTCCGCTGTCGGCATATGACTGGCTGATCATCGCCGGCGTCTCGTCTTCCACCCTGATCCTGGTCGAGGCCCGCAAATTTATATCGTCGAAACTCCGCGAGCGTCGGTAACTTATTTGGTCAGGCTTTAATATATATTGCAATATATTTTATTTATTCGCGCCGGGGCGTTTTCATGAGGAATGAATTTGTAATTTATAAGGAGACGATCGACGCAATAGAGGGGGCCGGCGTTCCCTACGTGGTGGGCGGAGGCATCGCCGTGGCAGCCTACGGGCGCACGCGGACGACCAAGGACATCGACCTATACGTGAAGCCGTATGACACAGTTCGAGCTCTCGAAGCTCTGAAGCGAGCGGGCTTCGAGGTCAATCCCATGTGCGACGTCAAGTGGCTCGCAAAGGGCTACAAGAATGGCGTGCCCGTCGACTTCATCCTGGAAAATATCGGGGGGATAGTTGTCACGGACGATACGATGAAGCGCGGGCGCTACATGTACGTATCCGGCTGCCGGATGTTCATCATGTCTCCCGAGGACCTGGTCTTCAGGAAAATGCTGGCCATGCGCAGCATGCGGGACGACTGGTACGACTGCATTGCTGTGCTTTCGAATACCTATAAGATGTTCGACTGGGAGTACTTTTTATGGCTCGCTGCGGGCTTTACAGAACGCGCGCTAGCGTTCGTATTGTTCGTGAAAACGGACTGGGACCACGTGATACCCGTGCCGGCGCAGGTTATTTCGACTCTGATGCAGCGTATGGGATAAAGGACTCCGTGTCATAGACACAATAGCGACGGTTATGGATTGGCAGGGCCACGTTCCGCACGGGCACCCCCATCAACGTCGAGCCCTTTTCCTTCCCATTATGGGAATGCCCGTGTAAGACGAGGCTGGCCTTGAATGTATCGACGGGGTCTGATAATATGGACGAGCCCAGGAAAGGTATGATCTCACAGCGCTCGCCGGTGCACGTCTCGCGGATGGGAGCGTAATGGTATGCCACGACCTTAAAGTCGGCCTTCATGCTTTTGAGGGCCCGGTTCACCTTATTTGCCTCTTTATACGTTTCGTTGATGAACATCTTCAGGATGCGCTCGCCGAACGGGGCGATTTTCGACGGGGCAAAGCCCCCGCAAAATCCCTTGGTGCCGCAGATGCCGACCGAGCGGTCCGGCGTTATGTACATGCCCCTTTCGAGCACTTTAACGCCGGCCTCCTCCAGGATATCCATGATCTCTTCCTGGTTGTTTGACTCGTGGTCGTGGTTACCGAGCACGCTGACGATAGGCACGCGGGCGTTGCCCATGGTTTCGACGAGGCCCCGGACTTCCTCGACGAGCCCCCGCATCGTCAGGTCGCCGCACAGGATGATCATGTCCACGTCGTCGCCTGCCGACTTGAATAATGCCGAGTATGTCTTCATTGAATCGGGGCCGAAATGGAGGTCAGCCATCGCGCCTATTCTGATAAATATCACTCCGGGGGCTAACACTCATTAATATGCAAACAATATTATATAAAATAGCGTCCATGTAAAAGCCTAAAAACAGCATATAATTGTGGGGGCGCAAGATCCACCGGTTTTCACGGGTGTGCGCCCGCCTGCCCGGAGGCACGACGAGTGCCCGCGCCGCTCGCGAAACTAGTTCCGTCCGCCTGCGGCACAGTCATTGCGCCCTCAATAGTGTATATAGTATATTTATATTTAATATTTATGATAATAATCCGCCGTCCGCCCGCGGCAATTTACACGTTTTTACCAGTTAATCCTGTTTCCTGTCGCCGATCCATCTGTATTTATCCTTGCCGAGGCGGACGACGAAGCCCTCTTCGATGAGGTGGTCCAGGACGCCGCGGCAGGCGTTATACCAGTAGTTGATGCGGTTCGTGATGGTCGAGCGGGTATGCGGGAATAATTCATCGAGCACCACCGGCCGGTCGATATATTCGCGGCCCCTCATAAAGTGTATTAGCTCTTCCCGGACCGCGGAGGCGTTAGCGGCGGAAACGTTCTTGATGCTCACCAGCTCGCCGAAAACGTCCTTCGGCCGGGTGGAGAGTATGGATATATGCTCAGCCCTGCCGAGCTTACCGGCGTTCAGGCTGCGCACTTCTCGGAGGTCGTGAATGTCCTCTTCGAGCTTTTTCAGCCGCTGCTTCAGCATGGCGAACTCCTCCCGGATGTAGTTGTCCTTCCCGTGCTCCATACTTTCCCGCAGAATCTGGTTTATGAAAGTGGATACCTTGAGGTCGCCCTTTTCCCGGAGCACCCAGTCGAGCACGTCGTTCGACAGGGAAATGCTGATCTTCCTGACCTTTTGCTGTGCCGGCTCCTCGTCCATGCTTATTATTATATTTATTATGCAATATATAAAAAATATCGCTTCGCAGTGACGATAACGTATAAAACGGATAATGCCGATGTAATGTGTATGCTCCTTCAAAAGACGCTGGGCCTGAAAGAGGACGCGTACCTGCTAGAAAGCAGCTTCGAAGGCCTCGATATGAACCTAAAAACGCGGGACTACCTCGATAAGCTGAGCATGCTGCCGGAAGGCTCGATCGAGGCGGCGCAGGCCATCGCGGATAAAAGCGGAGCGTTACTGGGTGTTGCCTTTAAGAATAAATTCGAAGGGGGCGATTTCTGGTTCGTCATACCATACCCGTCTTCGAAGGCGTCAAGGAATCAAACGGAAAAGCTCGTGAACGCCTTGCTTGGCAGCGGCATCGTGGCGTCGGCCCGGAAGAAAAAAGTCGATGCAGGCATGTTTAAAAAGGCGCTGCGGGAGTATCTCTCAGTTAGCCTGTCAGAAGAGGCGCTGTGTGACTGCGATAAAGGCAGGGAGCCGAAATCCTTTGCCTTTAACAAGGGCCGTAACCGGCGGCTGGGTAAGCTGATGAAAAGCCTGGCCGCGAAGAACGGCTTCGAGCTAAAGGAAATGAGCGCCCTGGAGATCTGCTGCGGCAACGGCATGTCCACGGCGGCAATAAAGCCGCTCTTTAAGGATATATTATGTATCGATAACGACAAGTGCGCCGTCTGTAACGGCATCTACCACGGCACCCTTGAGCCCGAAGACACGATGGTCGTGGACGCCACGGCCCTGACGAAGTACGTCGGCGAAAAATACGACGCCGTCGTCGGGCTCATGCTCGGCACCATCTACGAGTTCAACAAGAACATCTGGCGCATGATCTTCGAGGAAGCCGTTAAGGCCCTGAAGGATGACGGATTTTTACTCTTTACGGTGAATAAAAAGGAAGAGATGGACTTTTTATCGGCCGCTTTCGAGGAAATAGGCATACGCGGCACGGTCATCGACAACCGAAACGAAAAGGACATTTACGATGGCTGGGCTTTTTTTGCCAGAAGGGCCCGCGGGAAATTTGATGATTAAAATTGATATAATTTTATATAAACTACCGTATGGTTATATAAACCTTTCGTTTTTTTCTTTTAACATTCTACATATTGTGGCCTACACTAGCCCCCTGATTTGATGGCAATCTTATAGCATCGTTATTTTAAGAGTGTATAAAATCCACGATATTTTTACCCATTAAGGCGATTATCTACCCGTCTGGCGGTATGAAGCTTAAAAACCGAATGTAAAATATGCGGATTTAAAAAAAAATATGATAAAAAAACGGGCAAAGACCGAAAGGTTAATAAGGCATAAAATCGTTCAATTAACAAAATTATACTTGTGTATATATGGAGTGATTAAAATATGGTAGCTAAAGAAGGCAGGGAAAAGAGGAACTTTGGATTGGTAAGCGAGAAGGGCGAAGAGGTCGGCACCTTTACCGGCGCTCAGCCCAGGGATGCGGCTCTCAAGGTCGCGAACCGTGGCGTAGCCAACATCGTCCTCAGGGAGAAGGGCACTAAGAAGCTGCACTACTTCGTCGGTAAGAGAGAGCTCGTGGCTGTCCCGAAGAACGCTCCAGCCTGGATCCAGGCCGCGGCCAAGGACAACAAGGGCAAGATCTACAAGGCCAACGTCGAGAAGATCGGCACCGCCCAGCTTAAGTACGTGAAGCTGGACCGGAACGAGAAATCGCTTTTCAAGATCCCGAAGAAGGACGGCAAGAAGAAGGGCAAGAAGTAAAATTTATTCTAACGCGGGTTGGGAGAGGGCATAATACCCTGCCACCTGCTTCTTATTTTATTTTCAGAGTATCTTTTGCAATCTGAATTATTATGTGCGGTACCTGCCCGCTCTTTTCGAGGCTTTCGAGCTCTTCCAGGCTCAGCCATCGTACATCTGTCACGCCTTCTCCGGCCCGCGGCTCGCCGCATACGCTGTTGCCCTGGAAGTAAATGAGGACGACCTGCTTCTCGAACTCGGTATCGGGGTCATAGGACACGTAGGCGCCGACCAGCTTTTTTATCGTTATATCGCAGTACGTCTCCTCGAGGAACTCGCGGCGGGCGCACTGCTCCAGCGTCTCGCCGAGCTCGAGCTTGCCGCCGGGAAATATCCATTGGCCGCGCCAGTATCCGCCCATCTGCCGGACCATCAGGAACCGGCCCTCGCTATTACGGGCGATGGCACCGCAGCCTACGATATAATGGGTCGCCATGATAACTAGCTATCTTGCGATTTGGAGATAATAAAGGTTTCATTAAAGAAAAAGATCATTGTTTACCGAGTTCGCCCTGTGTCTGGCCGCCGGGCCTTGTGCCATTTGGTAATGGCGTCACGGTCGTGTTCCTGTATGTGCGGCCATTCGTCGTCTGCTCCGGCATATAGACCTGCGATGCGTTCACGATCGATGGCACAGGAGTCGGCGTGTTAGTCGGTACAAGTGTCGGCATCGGCGTGGCCGTGGCAGCCGGAGTGGGAGTCGGAGTCGGGGCTGCAGGCGAAATAACGCATCCCAGAGTCAATGTCGATGCGATTAACAATATGAGCATTAAAATGCTGGTCATTTTCATCGTCAATCACTTCGTAATACCAGTATTCAACTGCACCCAACCACTAGCCGCCCTGAAGATATATGTTTGCCGGTCTCCCTGTCAATATCCTTAAGAATGATAAACTTCACGAAGACTGTTTAACCCTCAAAGCAACGCGAAGCTGGCTCTAAGTTCTCTAAGAATTTTTAAAAATCGTTGGTGCCGCCTGGTGTAAACTTGGTGCCGCTTGTAAGCACTCTTGTTTCAACCACACCAAGTTTATACCAGGCGGCACCAATTTTATATAATCATCAAGTGGCACGGAATTTACACCAGGCAGCACCAACTTATTTTAAAATATTTGCTGTGTTGAATAAGTCAAGTTTTGTTAATTAGTAAACGATTACTAAGCTAGTTAATTTTTAAAAAAATTTGCTGTGTTGAATTACTCCCGTATTTTAAGTTTTTTAAGAGACGGAGGGCACTATTTTTCACCACAGAGGCACGAAGAGCACGGAGGCCCACAAAGTTTTCTTTTTAAATTAAGTTACAAAGTACACAAAGCCGGTTCATTGGCGATCAGGGCACGAAGGATACAAAGACACAATGGAATGAACAAGAGCACTTTTTGCCCCTGCGCCTTCATATCCTGTATCTTATAAGTTCAAAAAGCGGCTCTGTGCCCTTTGTATCTTAATTATAAAAAAGTCTTTGTGGGCCTCCGTGCACTTCGCGCCTCTGTGGTGAAAAATAGTGCCTCCGTACACTCCGAGACTTAAAAGGGCATATTCAACAAAGCATAAAAATTGAAAAAGATAATCCGAAACTATCGATAAATTTGGCTATTACGCAAACGATAAAAATAAGACTACTTGCTAAACAATGACCTATCAATATTCAACACAGCAAAATTATATAATTACCTATTTTAACGTTACTCCTGTGTAATTATGGCTAAGACCGAGCTCTTGCGATGGGGT
>NZ_DATJPM010000097.1 GCF_035506375.1 Methanocella sp. | reverse complement strand
CTTCGTGCCTTTGTGGTGAAAAATAGTGCCCTCCGTACACTCTGAGACTTAAAAGGGCATATTCAACAAAGCATAAATATTTAATAATGACTTCGTGAGCTTCAAGCCAGCTTCGCGTAACTTCATGGCTGAAATCATCTTTGAGAGTTCTTATTATGCTTAGAGTGGCTTAAGTCGAGCGCAACAAGATTTATATTATTGTAGCGTGAGTGTAGTTTGCTTTTCGCATATGTGCTGAGGTAGCCAAGCGGACCACGGCGGCAGCCTTGAGAGCTGTTGAGGCTCACGCCTCGCGGGAGTTCAAATCTCTCCCTCAGCGCTTTCCATTTCTTCGATTATTCAGCCCGTCTTAAACCAGATGCCGCTACCGGCCGAATCCTTGCCATAGACGACCAGCGGCCAGGAGGCATTCCTGGGCACCGTAAAGGCGAACCAGCCGTCGACGATGCCGTCCTTTTGGACCTTGCCATAAAAGTCGGGCGTGGCGCCTATGATATATGTATTATCGTCGGCATCGAGCCGCCCGTCACGATAAATGGCGAACGAGCCCCGGTTCACTAAACGCGAGGCCCCGGGAATGCTGGTATCTGCAAGCTCGTACCTGAACCGCACGAGCATGAATTCCCGGTCCGGCTGTATATTGATCAGGTTAAAAGGATAACTCTGCTTGATCTTATTATAAGCCGCCGTCCCTCTCAAAACTTCCTCGAGGGTAAGGCGCCCGGAATAGGCGACAATGCCCTGGCCGCTGTCGTTGACGTTCTCGGTGAAAGTGACCGTATAGTTGGCGGGTGCCGGATCAGCCATTGAAAAACCCGTGCCGCCGAGTAATGGCGCCTGGATCGCCGTCTGGCTGGCGCCGGGCTGAGCGTTCTCATTTTTCCCTGCACAGCCGGCCGTTAGAAGCACGGCCATCAAGAGCCCGATCAGCAATAAGCGTTTCAACGGCGCACTCTCCGCACACAGAGCTTATTAGGCAACCAAATAAACCTTAATAAATTGAATGCCGTGCATAATTTTATACTTTGTCCTCCGAGAAAAAATACTCTACAACTCCCGGCCTGGATAAGCAAATCGCTTTACTGCACTGCAGTTTATCTAGGCTAAAAGTACATATATAATAATCACATGAAATATAATGGTCGAAAAACATGAGGATAGAAGTCACCAAAACGCCCCAGGGCATAGCGATTAACGCAGGAGAGATATGCCCCGTCGACACGAAGAAGAAGCACTGGATGGCAAAGATCATCGGGCTGGACGAGAAGTTCGGCTTCAACCGGGATTTCCTCAAGCGGGCAATATACGATAAGAAGGGAAAAGCCGCGGGATATTCCATCGAGGGGCTCAAGGAAGGCGACATCGTGGAGGAAGCGGACGCCGTGAAGAACAGGGAGTATGCCCTGGTAAAGAAGATCGGCGACGGGTTCATCGAGTTGGAGTACATGAGAGCGGCCAACGTCACCGAACACTTTAAAAGCCCGGAAAACCGCTCACAGGCCACACTCTTGCGCTATTGAGCAGCAGGAAAATGTTTTTAGCCTTCCTGCGCCAAGTTTTATCATAATATGCCCCGAAATTACCAGAGGTTTATGATGATCGCCGCTGCTACGGGCATTTTTCTTATACTGGCTTTACCCTCCCTGGCGCAACAGCAGCCGGACCTGGGCGGTTTCTATAATACCACGGTGACGCTCTACTATTATGATAACACGAACCAGACAAAGGGCGCCTTCGTCGACATGCCGGATAATCCCCAGTACGTGAACGTGGACCCCGCGCGGGCCGCCCCGGGTATGTATACGTTCGCGCATGTGCCTTCCGGCCACTGGTATTACCTGGAAGCCGACCACCAGGGTAACAAATGGTACACTATCTTTTACATGGATGATAACGTGGGAACGAAGACCGCCAACGTCCACATTCCGCCAATGCGGCCAGTTAACGTGACGTCTACGGAGACGCCGATGCCGCCGCTGGAAACGCCCGCTCTGATGCCGTCTTATTCCCCGACTGCGACACCGGCCCCCGCCGCTACTCCGGGCATGACCTTCATGGCGGCCATACTGGCCGGAACAGTTGCATTAGCGTTGGCATTTATCAAACGTTAATGTCTCTTTAATCTAAATACACAAAGATTATAACACCTTAAAAGTTAATGATAAAGACGAATGAACAAACTCGAGCTCGAAACCCTTGTGTCAGCCGGCGAGACCTCAAATATCGAGTTCAAAGAATTCCTTAACGAGGAAACTCATCTAAATTCCCGCAGAATGGAAAACCTGTCCTGCCAGATGAAGCACCGGATCCTCGCGGGAAACGGCAAAGCGCTCTACGTCATCGGCGTCACGGACGCCGGGAGCATGAAGGGACTGGCGCGGGGAGAGTTTGACGAGACCGTTTCTGTCTTAAAGAACATCGCCATGACGATCGACGCGGACGTTACGCAGGTCGAAGAGTATAAGGTGGACGGCGGGCTGGTTGGCCTCGTCTCCGTGGAGAACAACGTCAAGCCGGGCGAACATTTGCTAATAGGCACGGCGGGCCACGTAGACCATGGTAAGAGCACTCTCGTAGGAGCGCTGGTCACCGGGACCACAGACGACGGCGCCGGCCGGACGCGCATCTATCTGGACGTCTTACCGCACGAGATCGCCCGCGGCCTTTCCGCCGACCTTTCTTATGCCGTATACGGTATCAAGGGCTCGGATATCATCCACCTGAAGAACCCCCTGAACAAGCGCGAGAGCGCCAGTGTGGTAGAGCAATCGGATAAGATCATCTCCTTCGTCGATACGGTAGGCCACGAGCCCTGGCTTCGGACGACCATCCGCGGCATCGTGGGCCAGAAGCTGGATTACGGGCTGCTGGTCGTGGCCGCGGACGACGGCATCACGCATATCACAAAAGAACACCTGGGAATTTTACTGGCAATGGACCTGCCCGTGATCATCGCCATTACCAAGATCGACCTGGCCACCCCGGAGCAGCTTAAAAGGACTGAGGCCGGCATCCACTCGACGCTGCGTCTTGTAGGTAAAGTGCCCTACCGGGTGAAATCGCCGGAAGATATCGACACCATATTAGGCAAAGTGCCCGAAGGCATGATCGTCCCTATCCTGCACACGTCTTCCGTGACCAGAGAAGGCTACGATATCCTGGAATATTTGCTGTTTAAGCTGCCGAAACGAAATTTGACGAGCGAGAAGCCCTTCGAGATGTACATCGACCGGATCTACACCGTCGACAGCGTGGGCGTGGTCGTGAGCGGTACCATCAAGCAGGGCATCGTCGAGCAGAATGATCCAGTTTACCTGGGCCCGATGGAGGACGGCTCCTTCAAGAAGGTCCGGGTCCAGTCCATCGAGATGCACCACTATCGTGTTAACAAGGCCATCGCCGGCGACATCGTGGGCATCGCCATTAAAGGCATGAAGGCCCCGGACATCGCCCGCGGCATGGTCATTTCGGAAAAGGAGCCGAAAGTCGTGCAGGAGTTCGAGGCGGAGATAGCTATCCTGAATCATCCGACCCGCATCGGCATCGGCTACGAGCCGGTCATCCATATGGAGACCATCTGTGAGGCCGTGAAGATCGTCGGCCTGGACCGGAAGTACATGATGGCCGGGGAGCGGGGGAAGGCCCGCATAAGGTTTAAGTTCAGGCCCTATGTAGTCGAGCCCGGGCAGAAGTTCATTTTTAGGGAAGGGAAAAGCAAGGGCATCGGGCGCGTCATCGCCGTTTGACCACGGCGGCACGGAGGCACCACGGAGGGCACGGCTAATTTCTCACCACGGCGACACGGCGAACACGGCGCTTTTTTTATTTTCCTGAAGGGGGCTGACGCCGCGCGGAGCGCTCTTGCTTACCCCTCGGAGACCCACTGCTTAATAATATTATCAGCAAGCCGTGTTCGCCGTGTGTCCGCCGTGCCGTATTTTATAGGGCGCCGTGTTCGCCGTGTCGCCGTGGTGAATTAAGTGCTGTGTCGCCGTGGTGAATAAAAAGTTGTTACCGCTTGATGCCGTAGGATTCGAGCAGCATCGCCGGGTCAAGCTTCCCATAAGTCTCCAATGACCCATCCTGTATGCCGTTCACCATGATGCGGGCCGGAGCATACATCGTCGGATCCACCTTCGAGAAGTCACCCTGCGATTCCCTGAGCAACGCCTTAAAGCTCTTACCATAGGACTTCGAGGAAAGCGATGAAGCCTCTTTAAAAATATCGTTCCTGCCCTGGGCGTATAAATAGGCCATGCCATAGTAGGCGATGCTGTCGAACGAAGCTCCCATAAAATCGGTTTCCTCCCTTTTCAGGGGGGTGATGGGGCAGGCGCCGGAGGCAGTAGTGATATCCTTGATATCATAGCCTAGCTGGAAAAGCCGGTTCATTGCCCACTCGACGACACGGGTGCCGCTCACGACGGAGCCGGCGATGGAGTTGGGCCGTGCGACCAGAGCGACGACACATTCAGGGTCCGTAGAGCACTGCTTCGCGATATAGTCCAGTTCCTTAGCGGCGGGCAGTGTCTGCGTCTCGATGTTGATGACGGCCGTCTCGGCATCGTCCACATAGTTGATAGCGGCGTAGATGTTCTTCGGCCTCTGGGAGATCGCCCTGGCAGGCCCATAGCCGGTACCGGCAAAGCCGTCCGCCTTGAGCTTCCATCCTGGCTTCTGCGAGCCCAGACAGGCGATGGCGGGCCGGTCGACGTAGACCTGTGCAAAATTAATGTAAAAATTATCAATTATACCAGGAACGACGGACACCTTGCCAAGCCCGGCGAGGCTGATATCCGCGAACAGGATCCCCGCCCCGATGCTGCCGGCGGCGTTGATGCCGCAGTCGATTACTGTCGCCTTATTCTCGAGATAATAGGACTTTATGCACAGCTCCTCTTCCCGGTCGAGAAGCTGATCGACATACTTCGTGACGTTTTCGTTGACCGATATCATTGGGGCCCCACCATATATAATCGCTATCCGGTAAGCTATTGCTTAAGCCGCATCCATCATAAAGGTATTGCCGGCCGGACAGCGGAAAAGATATATGTTGTACTGGGCTTAACAACATGAAGAGCGTTCTGCTTCCTTTCGGACATGGTGAAAAGATTTGGTACTATTCGAGTTCCTGACCGGATACATCACGGATTTTATCAGCAGCATCGGATACGTGGGCATTTTCCTGCTCATGACCCTGGAGAGCGCGTGCATACCCGTGCCCAGCGAGATCGTGATGCCCTTCAGCGGCTTCGCCGTCCAGCGCGGTGACCTGGACTTTTTCCTGGTCGGGCTCGTGGGGAGCCTCGGGTGCCTTGCCGGATCCATCCTGTCCTTCGTCATCGGGCAGCACATCGTCCGCCCCCTGCTCGACCAGTACGGCGAGGTCGTGTTCATTAAAAAAAGCCAGATGGCGCTGGCGGAAAAATGGTTCGGCAAATATGGCGCCAAGGTTGTCCTGGTATCCCGGATATTGCCCATCATCCGGACTTTTATCTCACTGCCGGCCGGGATCATCGGCATGGACTTCAAAAAGTTTACCGTTTATTCATTCGCCGGCTCCCTGCCCTGGTGCTACGTGCTCGCCTATGCCGGCGTGGTCCTCGGGAATAACTGGAGCCTGCTCGAGCACTACTGGATATACTTTGATATTCTAACGGTCATCGGTATCGTCGTCGTCATCGCCTACGTCGCATATCATGCCTTCATATTAAAAAATTCCGTACAAGCTATACTTAAGTCCGACAAGTAGTCATTTCTCTATTTTACCGAAGCCGAACTCGGGCTTGACGTCGGTAATTTTAATTTTTGCTTTACTTCCCGGCTTCGTGCCCTTCACGAAAACTACGAAGCCATCGACGTGGGCTATGCCGTCGCCGTTCTTTCCGACGCCGTCGATCTGCACGTCCAGGACGTCGCCCTTTCGGATGCCTGCCGTAAGAAAGCCCTTGCCTATGACATAAATCTCCGCACTCTGTTCTCGTGAGGCCGGGGACTTGTACGTATGTACGCGGGAAAAGTGCCTGCCGACCTCGTCCACGAACCCCTGGTACAGGTCGCCCTGGAAGACCTTGACTAAAAAGTTGCCGCCCGGCGCTAAGATCTTAGTCGCCACGCCCAGCGCCGTCTTCGAGAGGTCGATGGAGCGGGCGTGGTCGAGCGCCCAGTTACCGGAAAGGTTCGGCGCGGCGTCACAGATAACCGCATTCACTTTCTCCACCTTTTCGAAGATCTTCGCCTGCGTCTCCGGAGAGGCCATATCGCCCTTGATCGTAACGACGCCCTCGATAGGCTCAATGCGCTGCAGGTCCACGCCGATGACCGGGCCTTCCGATATCTCCTTCGCCACCTGTAGCCAGCCGCCGGGGGCGGCGCCCAGGTCCACTATCACGTCGCCCTTCTCAATGAGCCTGAACTTCTCGTTGATGAATTTAAGCTTAAAGGCGGCCCGGGAGCGATATCCCATCTGCTTGGCCTTGTTATAGTAAAAATCCCGCTTCTTCGTCGGCATGGTCGTATCCCTGAACTCTCTCGTACGATAATTAGTTTTCGTCCATCGTTTTATATCCGTCGATGTATACGTGCTATATATACACTTATAGAAAATATATAGGTTATATACATATCATCCGGGGCCAGATGCTCATTCGATGAAAACAGAAATGACGAAAAGCGATGATAAGGAAAATCGCTGGGAATACATAGATGAATATTCATTTGATGAGCCTTTGAGTAATGAGCTAACACCGTTCGAAGTGCCCATGGGTACGAACAGGATATTAGGCATTCTCAAGGACCGGGTGGAGAGTAATGTCGAGCTCGCCGCCCTCTGGAAATGCTCCAATGTAACCGCTATAAACCGACTGGGCTATTCGGACCACGGGAAAAAGCACGTCGAGATAGTGGCGAACAACGCGCTCAGGATGCTCCGGCTCATCGCGGATTCCGGCATCCAGCCGTCGTGCGTGCAGGACTACGGGCTCTCCTATGAAGACGCCGAGGTCATACTATTCCTGGGCGCCTGCCTGCACGACATCGGGCATTCGGTCCACCGGGACAATCATACGCAGTATAGCGTCTTTTTCGCTGCGCCGTTACTGGGCAGGCTACTGGCGGATATTTACCCGCAGGAGAAGCTGACGGTGGTCACCTCGGAAGTCCTGCATTGCATCGCGGTCCACCATAAGGATTGCAGGCCCCTCACGATTGAAGCCGGCATATTACGCATCAGCGATGCGCTCGACATGGCACACGGCAGGACACGGCCCTGGGACGATGCGCACACGAACAGCAACATCCACGCGGTCTCCGCAAGAGCCATCGACGCGGTCGACATCCTGCCGGGCCGGGAAAAGCCGGTGCTGATCAGCATCCGTATGTCAGGCTCCGCGGGGGTCTTCCAGGTGGATGAGCTTTTGAGGCCGAAGCTGGCAGGCTCCGGGATACATGATCTCGTCCAGATCGAGGCAAAGGTCACGTGCGAGAAGCAGATCATCGCCGACTTCGTGATAGGATAGAATTATCCTAATATTTTTAACCCCGACTCCGCGTTTTTTAAGTTACCAAAGAGACGGAGGACACTATTTTTCACCACAATGGCCAGTTGTTCCGTGTTTGTTTAGTGGTCCTTTGCCGCTTTTTCCATTTTCGTACTGCCCGTTGGTTTTTCAACACTAAAACACTAATTCTTTTTTTATCCCACGTAAGGGCACGAAAATCACTAAGTTCCATGCCTGGCGCTTAAAACACGAAACAACCTCCCGAATGAGCACGAAAACACTAAAGGATTGAACCACGAGGACGGCATGACCCTTATACTTTATTTTATATGCTTTCTCTAGTGTTTCAAGTTAATTTAGTGAGGTCCGTGCCCTTGGGAGGTTGTTTAGTGTTTTGACGTGAAAGCATCTACTTTAGTGTGGTTCGTGCTCCTTACGTGGGACTAAAAAGTCTTTCGTGTTTTAGTGTTGAAAAACCGGACAAATCAGCGAACCACACAAACAAAGGACAAACGACCACATAACAAACATGGAACAACCGGCCTTTATGGTGAAAATAGTGCCTCCGTCAGCTTTGTAACTTAAAAGGAATATTCAACCAAAATACAATAGCGAGTTAGAGTTTTTAAAGGGCCTTTCTCATTGCCTCGATCACCGTGTCCATCACCATGACTCTCGCGTAGTGCTTATCGTCGGCGGGCACGATGGTCCATGGCGCATAACGGGTATTAGTGCATGCCAGCATTTCATCCACGGCTATCATATACTGATCCCACTTGCTGCGGTCTTTCCAATCATTTGGGCCGATCTTCCAGTTCTTGTCCGGCGTCCTCTCGCGGGCCAGAAAGCGCTGGTATTCCGTATTGGAGTCGATATGCATCCAGAACTTGGTGATAACGGTGCCGTTATCGGCCAATTCCTTCTCCATCTGGTTGATCTCGTCGTACGCATGGCGCCAGTATTTTTCAGGAGTAAGACCGGCGACCCGCTCAACTAGGACACGCCCATACCAGGTCCGGTCGAAGACTGTTATGAATCCCTTAGGTGGAAAGCGTATCCAGAACCGCCATAGATAATGTTGGGCCTTCTCCCATTCCGTCGGGACGCCGATCGGTATCACCTCATAACCGCGGGGGTCCAGGCTTTCTGTCAGCCGCTTGATGCTGCCACCCTTACCGGCTGCGTCCATTCCCTCGAACGCGATGACGACGGGCAGCCCCTTCTTATAAGCTTTATACTGCAGGCGGGCCAGCTCTTCGTGGCAGGCCTTCATACGCCGCTCATATTCGTCCTGTGGCATCTCTATGTCGGTTTTTATATCGGCTAGTATCGGGGGAGTTCCGGCTTTTTTGACAGATCGCACCACATTTTTCTCTCCTTCATCAGTGGGGTTACGCTTGTCCAGATCGAGCCTTTCCTGTAACGCATCATTGACGATTTGATAAACGCGAATCGTAGCAGAATTCCAGTCGTCTGCTTCGATGACATGCCAGGGTGCGTATTCGGTATTAGTAAGCTTAATCAGCTTATTAATGATGGGCTTTTGCTCATCATAACGCTTAAAAGCCTCCCAGTCGGCTTTGTCAATAAAGTAAGGATATATCTTATTCTTATCGAGTCCTTCCAGCCGTTTCTTTTGCTCCTTTTTAGTGATGTCTAGGAAAAATTTTAGAATCAAGTAAGGCTTAGCCTGCTCACTGCCGGCGTCTTCGGCTAGTTCCCTCTCAAAACTCGTAATGTATGCAAGGATTTCCAGGGCTTTGCGGGACGTCAACGGCGATTTTTTTCTGCCATCGGCAATTTTAGCAAATACTCCGCGATACCAGCTCTCATCGAAGATATCTATCCGGCCCGCTGGCGGAGTCATCTTCCAAAAGCGCCACATGAAGGGTTTAAGTGATTCCTCCTGCGAGGGGGTGCCAATGGCATGTACCCGGAAGCAACGTGGATCCATTCCCTGTAAGAGCTCGTTCACCATCCGGCTTTTACCCGATGCCTGCAAGCCCTCGAAGACGATCATAACAGGGATCCGCGCCGCTTTAATTGCCCGCTGGAGCTCGCCGAGCCTGGCCCTGAGTATCGGCATATTCATATCATAAGTGGCCTTGTCTATTTTTTTCGATGACTCAATTTCTCGCCGCATAAAAATAACATATTTAATGGGGGGCTATGGGATAATAAATCTTTATATAAGCGTAGATTAACTAATCTGGCCGGAGGCGATAAGCTGGTGCCTTCTTATTCAGGAGAGCGCTCACTTTTTTCCGGATATACTCCTGGATCTCGTCCGGGGACCTCTGGCCGTCGATCTTATCGAAGCCATAGTCCATGTCGAGCTCGTCAAATTTGTCCTTTAGAGCCGTCTGGTACTTCGTGAAGCTGTTGAACATGTCGCTCGAAAAGCCGACGTCCATGCCTGATTCCCAGTAGTCCAGGTGGCCATACTTGATGAGGGCCCGGTGCAGGAGGGTATCGGGGTCGACACTGAGGTAGAACGTTTGATCCGGTACGAGCGCAAAGCCGAACAGCTCCTTCAGCCATTCCTTATCTGCGCCGCGCACGAGATCCCGCACCATGAGCGTGAAGAAGTATCGGTCGGCCAGGACGATGAAGCCGGCCTTCATGGACGGTACGATCTTATTTTCAAGCTGGTCGGCAAAGTCGGTCGCATACAATAAGCTTAACGTCTTTTTACCGAGTGTATTGCCCCTTTTGGCCTCCTCTATCGCTTCGCTGACCAGGTCGGATCGGCGCAGCCCCGTGTCGAGGACGGCGTGGCCGTTGGCTTCGAGCCATTCCTTGAGCATGGCAACCTGTGTCGACCGGCCGGAGCAGTCCGCGCCCTCGATGACGATGAGCTTTCCCTGGAGTGTCTTGCGGTTGAGCTTATGATAGGGGAGTCCGATGCCATAGAAGAGATTATTCGTCATATTGATCCCTCCGGGGTCGCCCGCCGCATTTCCTGGGCGTTACTAACGGGTGACACGTAGCCGGCCAGGTCTCTCGCTACGATCCGGCGCATCTCGGCCTGCTGCTCCTCGATGCTCCTCGTCGCGTCCATGACCGTAAAGCCCTCGGGCTTTGCCATGTGGTCGTATTGCTTTTTAATGATCCCCTGGAAAAGCTTGAAGCTCTCGACAGGGTCATTAGACAGGCCGAGGTCCATGCCAGCCTCGTGATACTTGATCTCGTCCCGGCCCGTGAGGATCCGGCTCAGGGAAATTTCAAGAGGGGCTTTATAGTAGAACGCAATGCTGGGCTTTGCGGCGAACTTATAGAGGTTCCGGAGCCATTCGGGGTCGCATCCACGGGCGATATCCCTCGCATAGGCGGTATAGATATACCGGTCTGCCAGCACGATGTGGCCGGCGCGGAGATGGGGCAGCATGAGCTTTTCATAGCGGTCGGCAAAGTCGGTGGCATGGATGAGGCTGAACGTGGTGGGCGTCAACAGGTTCTTCCGCTTGGCTTTTTTCGTGAATTTTTTCAGCAGGTCGGATGAATTCCATTCCGTAAAGAATACGAAGTATCCCTGACTTTCAAGCCATTTTTTCAGGAGATATAATTGTGTGCTTTTTCCCGAGCCATCACAGCCCTCGACGATGTAGAGCTTCCCCGGAAGCTCATCAATATCGCCACCAACTTTCGTCATTGCGATTCTAATAAATGAGCCCAGAATATATACTTGTTCAATATAGTCTATATATAAAGTGCACGCTCAACAATAGACTTTATAGTGGGGGATCGTTAATATTCAATGATAAGTTCCCGGTCGAACGCCTTTTTAAAATTCCCAGAGCGCTCTTCCGCGGACATCACTTCGGGCAGGATATCGCCCTTGTACTGGAGCTTCAGGACGGCTGAATTTTTCGAAAGGAGACAGTTGACCGCCGATATGCGTCCGCGCCGGCTCCGGTCGAAGGCGTCGGCCAGCGCCAGTATGAGGCTGAGGCGCTTAATTTCCTTCAGGTCATCCTTGCCCAGCGGCACGTTGGAGAACATGAAGCGGCTTTTAATGCCGCCAGCGCCGTAGCTGGCGGCGACCAGCGCCGTCCTGTAGTTATCAAGATGGCTAAAGCCATAGACGGGGTTATCGATGACGTTATAGAAGGTGTTGTTAAACCTCTTGCCGTAATCGTAATAGTATCCCAGCTCGTGGAGCATCGCGGCCGCCCGGAGTATGCGCCTGTGATCCGCCGTAAAGCCGTTCAGCGGCTTGAAGCCCTCGAACAGGCTTTCAACCAGAGAACAGACGCGCCGGGCATGCGTAATGTCCACGCCATAAAGCCGCGAGATGTTGTCGATGGCCAGTGCCGATACGTCGGCCACAACCGGCTCTTTAAGGAATTTGTGGAAGAAGAGGCCATCCCTGAGGCCGCTGGAGGAGACCCTGATCGTGGGTATCTCGAGATACTTAATGACCGTGTTGATGGCTGCCGTCCCGGCCACGATAATGTCGGTACGGTCCCGGGAGAGCCCCGGGACGTCCACGAGCTCCTTCGGTGTCATGTTCTTGAGGAGGTTGTAGACACTCCCTAAAACCTGAGACGACATCTCATAATTGTGAAGCTCGTCGAAGGGATAGTTACTCAGGCGCTGGTTGATGCGGGCAATGCTACGGATGGTGCCGCCGATACCGTATAATAAGCTTTTTCTATACTGGTCGAGCCAGTCAACCCCCTTGAGCTGCTGCTTCACGAAGGCGTCAAGGTCCTTAAGCTTATTATCCGATGGCTTTTCGCCATTGATGAACTTTTCCGTGAGGTTGAGGGCACCGTAGGGGATGCTCGTCGAGTGGGCTATGGCACGACCCTTGATGGCCGTTAGCTCCATGCTCCCGCCACCGAGGTCTACGATGAGCCCGTCCGCGAGGGAGGTCGTGTTGATGACGCCAAGGTAGCCGTAATACGCCTCCTCTTCCTGCGAGAGGACGCGGAATGCGATCCCCGTCTCCTCTTTGAGTTTTCGCAAAAAGGTCTCCTGATTGCGGGCCCCACGCACGGCGGCCGTGGCTACCGCGATCCGGTCTTTGACACCGTGGTATTCGCACATTCCCTTAAAAAGTCTCATCGCGTCGATGGCCCGCAGTAGCCCAGGCATCTTGATCTCGCCATCCTTCGCCTCGCCCTCCGACAGGCGCACGACGAACTTATCCTCTTCCACGAGATGGTAAGCGCCATTCGCCGTTACCTCGATGATGAGCATGCGCGTCGTGTTCGAGCCCAGGTCGATAATGGCCAGCTTATGGTTTCCGTTTGGTGAAAATTCGGGCGGCGGAGTCATTGGTCACAACGAGTATGTATTATGCTAAGTTAGTATAAAAAATAATATAGCTTATGTAATGATTTTATATAGGCCTATATAAAAATGGGATTTTTAAGCCAGCTCTTCGAGCTGCCAGGGCTCCATCAGCCAGGCGAGCTTGCATTGCCCGGGCTTGAGCGCGCCCTCCATCTCCAGGGCGAGGATACCGCCTTTTTTGAGCTTGATGAACGAATTTTTACTCTTCGCCAGGCAGTAGGAGACAAAGCCGCTCAGGAATGGCTCGTGGCCCACGATAGCCACCTTCTCCTTATCCGTAAGGCCGTTCAGGTAATCGATGAGCGGGTCATAAGTCGCACCGGGCTTCAGCAGGTCCGTATATACTATGTCCGCATCGCTGCAGTACTTATCGACGATCTCCGCGGTCTCCTTCGAACGGGTCAGCGGGCTCGAGACGACGACATCGAAGGCGATGCCCATCTCGTCCAGGCCTTTTGCGATGGCCTTCATTCGTTCCTTACCCTTTTTCGTCAGCGGCCTTTCCTCATCCAGATTTACATCCTCGAGGGGTTTGCCGGCAAGTCCATGGCGGATGATATAAAGCTCTAGCATAAATGATACTCCGGGCGTTTGACCATATATTTTATATAACCCGAGAACTTATAAATTTTATTATATTATTTAACCGGCCCCAGGCTAATCAGGCCGGTCTCCGCGAGGGTCTTATTCATTTCGGCCCGCCACTGCGCCACGATATCCTCCACGATCGCGCTCCTTCCGTACTGCTCGTGCAGCAGGCCCGCCCAGACGCGCATATCCTGAACGTGGCCAAGCTGATCCTGCAGCGTCTTCAGCGCCTCGATCTCGGCCTTATCGGCAGTATTGATCTTTTTCAGGATGGCGAGGGCATAGCGCAGCTTTTTCACGGAAATCCGGCCCCGGTGGACAATGTTCAGGAACTCCTCGTTCGCCATATCCGGCTCCGGGTACTCGCTAATGGCAGCCAGTGCTTTATCCTTCTTTTTCCGCAGCGTGGCCACTTTCTCCTCAATGGACTTGCGATCCGCCAGCTCGGGCGTCTTCTTCCGGATCCAGGAGTCCATCCTCTCCTTCCAGCGCGGGCTGATCCGGTTGGGCATCTCGCTGGCGAGCTCCTGTCTCAGCCGGACCCTCTCGACAGTCATCCGGCTCAGCAGCCCCGAAATGAGCGCCGCCTGGCCCGGTTCCATCGCCATGGACCGCTCCTTCAGCGCATCGATTAAAACGTCCAGGTCGCGGATCTCACCAAGCAAGCTCATGGTATCCTTCAGCGAGCCGCGCAATTTAATAAAGCCCGGGCGGGCGGCCTCTTCCTTGTCGGCCAGCAATGAAAAATAGGAAAGCAAGGTGCGCCCGGCTACGCGCATCTGGTGCAGGTCCTCGGGATCGGTAAAATCGAGTACTTTATCCTGATAGCGATAAAACCGGTCGCTTGTGTCTCTAAGTATACACTTGATCGCCTTTTTCATACGCTTATACCCTGTTGATATCCTATGCTGTCGAATGTATATATCAATTTATTTATCCAGCCGGTGCGCCAGTTTTAATTCCCGTAGCATAGAAGACTTCTTGCTCTGGTGGGCCCGCATGCGGGCCAGGATATCGTCCAGGATGAGCAGCGCATCCGCGATATACGGGCCCTTGTTGAGCATCACGCATTCCGCCCGGACGGCCATGGCAGCGTCGGTGATCTCGGCCCGGGATGGCTGGCCCTTCTTCGCGAGTTTCTCAAGCACCTCCGTCGCCCAGATAACCGGCACGTGGGCCGCCTCGCAGAACCATAATATCTCTTCCTGGATTTCTGCCAGGCGCTCGAAGCCGCACTCGACGGCGAGATCGCCTCTGGCGATCATCACGCCCACGCAGGGGCTGCGCATCGCCGCAAACAGGATGCCCGGCAGGTGCTCGAAGGCACGGAGCGTCTCGATCTTGAGGACGATGCCCGGGTCCTTGCCGCCGAGCTTTGCCAGCTGCGTCTGCAGCCGGTACACGTCGGAGGCGTCGTTTACGAATGAAAAGCAGACGGCATCGGCGTTCGCCGCTATGAACTTCAGGTCGGAAATGTCTTTTTTCGTGAGAGCGGGCAGCTTGAGCTCGCTGTCGGGAAGATTAATTCCCTTGCCTGCCCGGAGCTTCGAGCCTTTATAGCCGGCCTGGGTGATCTCGACATGGACCTGATCCTTGTTCTTAAACCGGATGACGCCGCCGATCTTGCCGTCGTTGAACCAGATCCTGTCCCCGGGCTTGACGAACTCGAAGACCTCGGGGGCCGTAACGCCCACTGTCGCCGGCTTCAGCACCTGGCCGCGGGCATCGATGACAGGAGGCTTGCCCGGCGAGCGCCCCTTGGTCAGGATAAGCATGTCTCCCCGGGCAAGGAGGATGAACTGTTCCTTCGCCGGCAATTCGGAGACCACAACTTCCCCGGCCGGAGCTGTATCCGTATCCTGCGGCCGGTGGACGAGCTTAACCCCGTTGACGATAAAGGCACTCTTGTAGCATTCGGCCACGCGGCTTCTGCCCACGGCCGCGACGACTTCGAGCGAGCGCTTTTTTCCCCGGGTGTCGGTGAATTCGATGCCATCGCCGACGTTGAGCCGGGACAGCCACTTCCCCGGGACCGGGATACAGGCGTCCATCGGTAACGCAGGAGGGGTCTTTTGCTCCACGGGCGTGAGCCAGATGCGGGCGGGGCCCGAAACTTCGCCGAGGGCGTCGTGCTTCGGACTCCAGCGGACCGAAGCGGGCAGATTCTCGATGGGGCCGGTACGGAGCTTATGGCCGGCCAGGTCCATGAAAATACGGCATTTTTTATTTAGTTCCTTTTCCGCCCGGTGAAGGTTTTCGATCATGCCCGACCAGTCTGCCGCTTCGTCGTGGGCGCAGTTGATACGCACGCAGTCCATGCCGTCCGCCAGGAGCGTTTTCACGAGCTGATAATCGGTAGCCGCCTGGGTAGGCATTGTGACCATTATATAGGCATCCCTTTTTTCCGGGGGTGTGCCGAAGAGTTCTTTCGTATGAATATCGAGCAAAGCCGTGCCCTGCGCCAGGTCGGTAGGCGCCTCAGGCTTATCCGCTTCGAGGCTCTCGAATCCGGCGAGCTTCTCCAGCACCCCGAGGACGGCGATCACATTGGCCATGACGTGGGACTCGGACCGGCCGAGGGACGACAGGCCAAGAGACGCCAGCTCGGTCTGCAGCTTACGGATATCGCGCTTTCGTAGGGCGAGGTAGTGTAAAAGATTTTTCGCGCTGTCCACGTGGGACGGATGAATGGCAGCAAGCTCGCCTGAATACGCATTTTCCATGCGCTCCATGTCGCCCAGGATGTCCTTAAGCTCCTGGATCAGCGCTTCATAATAGTCTATATCCCAGTTTTTGAGGGTAGTGCCTGTTTTTTTTACCAGCAGATCGTGCCCGCCTTCTGCGGGATGCAAATGGAATGTCGTCAAATCTTCGTCTACCTGCGACAGCTTCATGGAATATCCTGATTAATTAATACTTTTATGGAGTTAAGGGATTCCTCCATAGAATATATAAATTAAATTTATACCTAACCCCCGATTCCAACCGTATTTATATAAACTTAAGCCTCCGCCATATCCGATTTTTTTCGAGACGTTAGCTTTACAGTCGACTTTAATGATCAGAATTGCGGGCCCGGGCATGAGAACAGTATGTGCACGGGCCGCGCTCTGGTGGCAATTGTCGTTGAAAGTCATGAATTCCGGAGGATAAAGCTTACCCGAATAGACTATGGACGGGAATATAGATATTTATAGAGCTCACGTTTCAGGCGCTTGATTCGATCGACTGTTTTATATTATATATTCTATAGAGGATAAGCTCATGTGTTCCACGGCGAATTCTTCGCTCATGCAAAAAAACCCGTACTGGATGATGCTCGGCTCGGTCGCGGGATTCTTCATCGGCGTCGCGGCCATCATGCTGGCCACGGCGGACTATTCCATCTATAACGTGTTCAGCCAGCCCCCGGATAGTGCCGCCCTTCCTTCGATACAGCTTCGCATGCTGATCATTATCGTCTGCATGGCCGCCGGCATGCTGGCGGGCCTGGTGGCCACACTTGTTTTATCAAAAGTGGGTCCGGACACTGAGCTTCCGGTCCTTTAAGGTCAGCGTTATATATGTCGCCATGCCGACGAAGAACATTATTATTGCGATGGTCACGCCTGGAGCCAGATAAGTCCGCCGGCCCAGGGCCATGAAGAAGGGGCTCGTGCCCGTCAAGAGGACCTGCATGTTATTGATCGCCGCCAGACCCCCGCCCGCAAGAATAGCCGCGAGGGCGCTCTCGCCCAGGGCCTTAGTCCCTGGATGAAGGGCGAAGAAATAAGCCGGTATGACCAGGCATAGCGATAAAATTAATTTTAGCAGGATAAAGCCGGCGAGCCCGCCGGAGCCCAGGGCGAATGACATTGCCGGATTCGCCTCCGCCCCGATACCATAGAGGCAGACTCCGGCGCACGTCGTGAGGGCGTCCAGCCCGAAATATGAGACGAATGCCGATAATCCTAGAAGTTCCGTGTTTTGGTGCATGTGAGTCAATGCTTCCGTTATTTAAAGGCTGTATATGTATTCTATATACGTCAATATATTATATATACTAAAAAGTAGCTTATAAACGTATCGGTCAATTCAAAAAAATAACGGCAAACGTCAAGCCTATTTTATATATAGTCTACATAGTTACCATTGCCCAATATATTCTTTGGAGTTAATCATTATATGCCCGCCAGCCAAGTGTATGCAGTGTGTGATGAGGGCCGGACAAATAACAGGGTTCTGACAGGCCGCGCGACAGGGATTATTCACCTCTTGCTTGCAGTCCTTCTTTTTGCTCCAATATGCGCGGCAGGCGGTACGGCCCAATCATCCACATTTTTGTGGGGACAAAACGCTTCCGATAGTGTGAGTATTTATGCGACGCCTACCGTGATGGCCATAGAGACGCCCTCGTACACTGCGTTATCCGGGACCGTCCTGGACGGGCATGGGAATAAAGTGCCCGGCGCGTTCGTGCTCCTCTATATGGAAGGCGGTACGGCGCCCATAAGAGATAATCCGACTTATAGTGGCTCGGATGCCGGAAATGGCTATGGCGAATATCATTTTAGTGGCATACGGCCGGGGAATTATACAGTGTATGTGGAAAAAAGCGACATCTTTTTGTATAACGGCTCGGCCTCGATCGTGCTGACGGATGGCATCGATACGCGCCTGAACGTTATATTAAAAGGGTATACGGCTAAGCCTCAGGCGGTCCAGACCTTTGACGTAGTGGCCGCACCGGTAGTGACAGATTTACCACGAATGTCATCAACGACCAACGCAACGGACGATGTGTTCAGTGAGGCGAAAGATAAGCTTCTTGTACCCTTGATCGGCCTCTTCATCATCGCTATCGGGGGTGCCGGAGTTATGACCCTGCGTGATTTCCTTAAGCCAAAAAATAAAGGAAAAGCCGTGTCGCTGAAGCCCGCTATATCGGGAACAAAGCCGGTCTTTGCTGGTATTACAGCCACTGCCGCGGCCTCGACAATGAAGGATAAGACCGGATATACGGCCGAGATCGAGGATCTGGCAAAGGCCGTAGCTTCCAGTGGTTATGGGGACCTGGCGACGCTTAACCGGATAAATTCGCTGTCCAAAAAATATGGGGTCGACCAGAATACCATTTTTAGCGATATAAAAAAGGCAAAGGGCGGCAAGCGGTGATCAATGCGGCCGGCAGGTGTCGAAGGGCTATATAAAACAATGTCATATATATTGTCTATAACGGTCAGCTTTATTATCGTACATTAAAAATGCAACTGCCGTGCGTGGAATTACATGGATTGACGACATGCGGGGATCGGCGCGGGACATGAAAATAAAGCAGGGCATGGCAAAGATAATCGCCATCGCTATATTCTGGATGGTAATCCTGTTACTGGTCTTTTCAACCTTTGGCTCTTAAGGGCGAATACATATTGATCATGGATTCTACATAATCCCCGAGAAAAAAACACTCGACTATAGCGACTATATACCGTTAAATATGACACCGTATCCTATATCGATTTCACTTTTATAGGTTGTAGGGCAACTGCTAACACAATAAAACCGTCCAGCAGGGGGTTATTATTGTTATACCCACGAGTAATATTCAGGGTCGATATGCACGTAAGTGCGGAATATTTTTATCAATATCGATCATCGTTTTACTTTTCATATCGCCGGCGCTCGTCGAAACGCCTGCTTCCCCGAATGTATCCCTGGAAGCGGGGCTCTCCGTGGGGGGCATATTACCGGCCACGATCCTTTATACGATAAACGATTCGGGCACGGGGCATGTCACTATCAATATCAATACGTCCGATGGCCGGACCGTCAGGCATTTAGACTGTGGAGAAAAGGCCGGCGGCACTTACCTGGCGTCCTGGGACGGCAGGGATGATAGCGGGTCTATAGTTACGGGGGGTAACTATTCAATCAGCATCCGCTACGTCCCGGACAGCTACGTGATAAAGGCAGACTGGGGCGGCGCGGGCAGCGCCGTCGGCCAGCTTCTCCGGCCGGCGGATATCGCCCTGGATAGCGCCGGTAATGTCTACGTTGTGGAATATGATAATCACCGGGTACAAAAGTTCGACGCCTCGGGGCGTATCCTCTGCAGCTGGGGAGGATATGGCAGCGGCGACGGGCAGTTCGAATACCCGGCCGGGATAGCCGTGGGCAACGGCATCGTATACGTGGCCGACCTGGGGAACTCCCGGATAGAGATGTTCAGCGAAGATGGGGGGTATATAAGCCAATGGGGTACTGCTGGAAACGGTAATGGAGAGTTCAGCATGCCCCACGGCATCGCAATAGACGGAAGCGGAAACGTTTACGTTGCCGATATGGGCAACCATCGAGTCCAGAAGTTCACCACGACGGGCAAATACCTCGGCAGCATCGGGGGATACGGAAGAAAGGACGGCCTGTTCCTGAGCCCGGCAGACGTCGCCGTTTATGGCAACACGGTGATCGTCTCGGATATTGACCGGAACAGGATACAGACTTTCACGAATGACGGCGCTTTTATTAATGCATGGGGAACGACTGGCAGCGGCATAGGCCAGTTCAATGGCCCCGCGGGCCTGGCCACGGACGGCTGGTATGTCTACGTGGCGGACGTAAATAACCATCGGATACAGAAGTTCGATCTGACGGGGAAATCTCTCGGCGTGATTGATTCATATGGCCTTGGCGAAAGCCAGACTGTGGCGCCGACGGGGATAGCAACGGATGGGACGGGCGATATTTACGTTTCGGACATCACAAATGATCATATTCAAAAGCTGTTCTATGATCCGACGAGGGAAAGCCTCGCCGTGTATAAAAGTACGAATTTGAATCTAAGCGCACAAGATATGATGGCCCAGGTTACGAGTGGAAGCGATGTTGATACCGGCACGCTAGTATATGCGACGGCCCAGGGCAACGGGCCGACGACATATATCAATTTGACTGGTGTCGCGGGAAATAACAGCTGGTATCGGTCGAACGTGAATATCACGCTGAACGCTTACGACCACAGTGGTAAGGGCGTCCGTGAGACAAAATACAGCTTCGATAATATTGTATGGAATTCATATTACGGCCCGTTCAGTATTACGGATGAAGGTACGACGACGTTATTTTATTATTCATCCGACTTCGCTGGAAATAGTGAGCCTATCCAATCGGTGAACGTAAGGATTGATAAAACCCCGCCTTCAATTACAGGGACGATTATGTCAACCCCAATAGCTTCTAACTGGTATAAAGGAAGCGTCACGGTCCACTTCGAGGCAAAAGACAACTTAAGTGGCATCGTGAATGCTACGCCCGACCAGACAATTTCGGCGAACGGCGTATCGCAGGTGATCGGCACCGCGACAGATCTGGCGGGGAACGTTGGTACGGCTAATGTTACAGTCCAGATCGATAATGAGCCCCCCCATACATCGATTTCTCAAAGTGGCAGACAGGGGGGGTGGAGCAATTCTGATGTCAAGGTCAACTTTACGGCAATGGACGGCGAAAGTGGCGTGAAGTCGACCGTTTATAGCCTTGACGGGGCCGTCTGGAAGCCCGCAGGCCCCTTCCTCATCGACCAGGATGGCATGACGACGATTTATTACTACTCCACCGATGCTGTAGGCAACGCCGAGCCAGTCCATACGGCCACTGTGCAGGTAGATAAAACGCCGCCGACAATTAGTGGTCACACGGACAGGCCCGCTGACATTAACGGCTGGTATACCCATGATGTAACGGTCTATTTTACCGCAGATGACGCATTTTCGGGAGTGGCAAGCTTTACAGCCCCTATGACACTCAAGACAGACGGCGCATATCAGTCAGTGGTCGGGACGGCCACGGATAAGGCGGGTAATACGGCTTCGACAGTAGTCAATGGCATTAACATCGACGAAAATCCACCGCTTACGACCTGCACGCTAGACGGCACAGGAGGCGGCACAGGCGATAACATTTGGTATCGCACTAATGTGACTGTAAGCCTGGAAGCGAATGATATGGGCAGTGGAGTCCATGACGTCCAATACAGCATGAACGGCACAGACTGGCAGGATTACCATTCCTTTGTCATAAGCAAGGAAGGCTCTACGACCTTTTACTATAAGTCGAAGGATAATGTTGGAAATGTGGAAGGGCAAAAATCGACGACCGTAAGAATCGATAAAACCGCCCCTGTGTTGACGGCAAAGATCATCACGAATAAAAACGCCGACGGCTGGTATACTGAGCCTGTCGTAATCCATTTCATGGCCACCGATGACCAATCGGGGATAGGCAGTATCACGCCGGACATCACTATATCCTCGAATGGCCTGAACCAGTCGGTCACCGGTTACGCGACGGACATGGCAGGTAACGTTGGATCGGTGGTCGTCAGCGGCCTCAACATAGATACCAGTGCGCCTGTTACTACCTGTATCCTTAACCGTACGCCGAACCAGGATGGCTGGTTCAGGGACGGGGACGTCGGGGTGAACCTGACGAACGCCAGCGGCCTGGGAACGACCACTACTCAATATAGCTTTGACGGCGTTAACTGGTCGACATATATAAAACCCATCACGGTACACGACCAGGGAAATAATGTGCTATACTACTACTCGACCGATAATTTCAGCCACACGGAGCCCATGAACGCCGAGAATATCCGGATCGACAGAACTCCGCCGATGATCATCGGCGTCCCGGACCGGCAGCCCGATACCCTGCTCGGTAACGAGAGCTGGTATACTCACAGTGTTACAGTCCACTTTAACGCCTTCGACCTTTACTCGGGCATTAAGAGCGTAACGCCGGACAGCGTACTCCACGACGGGAAGGGACAGACGGTTAACGGTAGTGTCATGGACATGGCCGGATATACGAACTCGACCACGGCCGGCCCCTTCAATGTCGACGGGACGCCGCCTGTCACGACCTGCACCTTCAAAGGCAGCCAGAATAATGGCTGGTATAATTCGGGCGGCGTTACGTTGAGCGCGAGCGACGGTAACGGCATCGGCGTGGCTTATACCGGATTTAAGCTGGATAACGGCTCATGGAACACGAGCACACAGTTCACCATACCCGACGGGACGCATAATATTTCGTACTATTCGGCTGATACATTAGGCAATGTCGAGCCCGTCCACTCGCAGACGGTCAAGGTCGACAGCGTGCCGCCGAAAATCTCTGCCATACGCTCGATCCAGCCCACGCAGTATGGCTGGTATAACAATAGCGTGACCATCCACTTTAACGCGTCCGACGACCTGTCTGGCCTGGCCTCCGTATCGCCCGACGTGACTCTATCCAGCGATGGTACGAGCCAGACCGCCGTCGGCACGGCGACGGATAACGCGGGCAACGTCGCCACGGATACGGAAAATAACATCAACATCGATAAGACGGCTCCTTCTACCAATTACACGCTCGAGGGGTCGGCCGGCCTGAACGGCTGGAATACCTCGAACGTCAAAGTGAGCTTTAATATTACGGACCTTGCGCCGTTGAACTGTTACCACAGCCTGGACCAGCAACACTGGAGCACGGATAACCCGACGACGATATCGACCGAAGGCTCTCTAACCGTCTATTATTATGCAGTGGATAAGGCCAATAATACAGAAGCCGTTAAGAACTTTGCGCTGAAGATCGACAAGGCAGCTCCGACAGTGAATTATTACTTAAGCGGAACCCAGGGGCTCGCGAATGCTTTCAGGTCTGACGTGGCGGTCGGTTTTGCTGCAAATGATAGCGTCTCGGGCCTGGCGAACGCATATTATACCCTCGATGGAAATACATGGAAGCCCCTGGCGAACTTCTCGGTTACAGCCGTGGGCGACTATAACGTCCAGTATAACGCGACGGATAACGCCGGTAACAAGGCAAACGGCGCGTTCCAGTTCAGCATCTATAAGGAGCCTCCAACGGTCAACACGACGACGCCCGCCGCGGATTCGGATTCCGTATACACGGATGACCAGCCCATCGTGACGTTCAACGGGCGGCTGGATACCGGATCCCTCAACAACAGTACTGTGACGCTGACATCCGCCGACGGCAATAAAGTGAATGGCACGATACGCTATACAGAGGATGGCAATAAGTCATCGGTCACCTTCATACCGCAAAACGAGCTGGACCCGTACACGACTTACACGATGGCATTATCCACGGACATTAAGGATCCGGCGGGCAACCACCTGGCAAGCCCCTATAAATGGTCGTTCACGACGGGCCTGACGGACAGCACCAGTGGCCCGCTGGCCTCGGCGACGCCCCGGCCATCTGCCACGACGGCCGCCAGTCCGACGCCTAAGCCCTTCAGCCTGCCGTTCATCGGAGAAGTGCACCTGCCATCGATACCGGTGATACCCCTTGTTATATTTATTGCGATAATAGCGGTCGGCGGTGCAGCTTTAATTTATCTGACCAGGTTCAGGAAATAAGTGGATTGGCCATATAGTTCTATATGGCCATATATTGTTTTTATAGTGAAGTAATAAGCTGACTATTAATGTATTTAGCCAGGTGGACCGAGCAGTATATGGTGGAAGGCATAGGGCTTACCTGCAAACGGCGATCATCATAGCGATCATCTCTTACGCCGTCTTAATCGGCCTGGGCGGGCCTGTCGGCCCGATAAGAGCATATGCCGACACGCCGCTCATAGATAATGCCTCGGCCACCGTATCCCCGCCTGACGTTCACGGCCACGTTTACGATTCAAAGGGAAATAAAGTGCCCAACGCCCACGTAACGCTCTATAGCAATGGCTCATTTATGTGGCTGGGGGATAATCCCACATACTCGAGCAACGGCAGCGATGGCGACATGGGCTATTATGGCTTCCATGGGGTCGAGATAGGGAATTATACGGTAAAGGCGGAGATCGTCGATACCTTCGGCGACGTCTATAACGGCACCGTGAAGGCTAAGAAATTCGACGACAGGCCGGTCGAAACTGACATTATCATTTCCAGTTATGTGTATTCGCCATGGATAAAACCCTCGCCAACACCTGAACCGGCAGCCGTGCTTTTACCTATCACAAGCCCAACGGCCAAACCGACGGCTTTACCGATGAACAAGGATCAGACTGGCATCTTTAACCCGCTATATGCGCTCGCGGTGTCGCCGGTGGCCGTCGTCGGCGCCTTCATGTTCATGCGAAGTAAAAAACGCCCTGCGAGCAGGAACGGATATCAGTATATCGATATGGGAAGGTCCCAGACATTCTTAGGCGATTCAAAATTGAGCACAAGATCGAACGTTATCTCCGGATTCTCGGAATATTTCCTTGGTAATGCCGGGTATAGCTCGGAGCTCGAAGAGCTCGTTCAAAGCACGATAAAATACCATTATAACGATATCACCGTGATCCACAGGGTCGAGAAGATCGCTAAGAAGTATGGAATTGAGCTGACGGTCGTATATCGCGATATAAAACGGATCAAGAATATGATGGAAAGAGGGAAGTACCAATGAGCTTCCGGGGTAATGAGGAAGGCGTTACGCCGGTCGTCGCTACTTTGATGCTTATTGTCGTGGCAATTATCGGGGCATTGACTGTTGCATATCTCGTAGGAGCTATATCGACGGATACGGCAAAAAGGATGATCGCACCACAGGCTACACTGACTCCCGCCCCCCAGATCTTGATCGTGGATTCGCCTCAAACCTATGTCTTAGATCAACAGCTGGCACAGCAATATATGGCAACGCATGGTGGAGTCAGAGTCACCGTACAGAGCTCTCCGGATGAGTTTACCAGCGCGACATCCCTGAGTCAGAACATAAGCGACATCGTCGCTTTGTCCAGAGCCCCTAGCCCTTCATTATTATTCAAAGACCCGAAGATTCAGACACATTTTATTGCTGGCCGAGCGGTTGTTATAATCGCTAATTCAAACATGAATATTTCAGCGCTGAGCCAGGCGGATCTAGCTATGGTGTATAGCCAGACGCAACAGAGCGTGCCTTTCAACTTGACAGGGTTGACAATTGTTGTGAGGAACGATGATGGTGATAGCGAAAGGACGTTTGCACAGTGGCTGACCAATGATGCTGAGACAAGCCTGATTAATTATACGGCTGCGCCTGCAGGGGTTCTGAACTATACTGCACATAATGAATCGGACGTTATTTCTAAAGTATCAAGTACGCCGGGGGCGGTGGGTTTCGTATACTGGGGAAGCGTTATCAGTAATAACCCATCGGTAAGCCATATTAACGTCATTCCCATTGTTAATAAGAATAACCAGCTGGTCCAGATGCCAAGTGATAACGCCATCAAGAGTGAAATGGTTAACATGAGTGATACCAATTACGATGATGGATTGATTGGCGGGCTTTACTATCTAACCGAAGGGCAGCCTTCATCACTGACACAAGGTTATATTAACTGGTGCCAGTCGTCTGATTCCACATCTATGATACATAAAATGGGTATGTATGGAGCGGCAGATCTGGGTATAACAAATTGAATATGTAAATATAGTATTTTGCCTATTTACAGTGTCTACCTCAATTATTCATTGGGTTTGAATATATTTGTCTAATATTAAGGCTTTATAAGTGGATATAATTATTTTACATGATGATATATAGCCGGGACTTTTTTTACTATTAACTATATTGGAACAAATTTATTAAATTAGTTAAAAATTATCAAAAATAACTGTGTATAAGCCTATTTTTCAATTTGGACAATGGTTAAATATATAACATATTCAGTTTATAATGTAAGCACTATTATACAAAACGATTAAGGGGGGGCGTTCTATGTACGTAGAGGCATTGAATAAAGAGAAAACTTGGATCCCAATATTATTGGGGCTCGATTTTCTATTATATGGTTTATTCGACACGTATACGAAGCTTGCACGGTTTCAACATCATGGCCTGGGTTATTTTCTCGATTTTCCAGCGATCGTCCAACAGTTCTGGAATGCTCATTCCAATATACTGGATGCTGACATGTGGACCATGGGCCATGCCCAGAACGCTTTGAACTTGATATCCGCCTTTTATACAAGCAATAGCGAAACTATAATCTTCTACGGATTTATCATATGTACGTTCGTGCTCATCGTTGCGATGACACGCTACTACCCTGCCTTCATTTCTGTCAGTTATGGGGTCTTCGCCGGAGTGGCCTTGATAGGTCTTT
>NZ_DATJPM010000096.1 GCF_035506375.1 Methanocella sp. | reverse complement strand
CCACCTTTCTCTTTATCCGCCATTTCCACACCTCGCTGAAATATTGAAAAAACTCGCTGTATTATCGAATTTTTCGATACAGAGTATAGTAACCGGCGTATGCGGTTCAAATTTACTCAAGGATAACACGAGATTGCGCTTGAATTTTAGAATATACCATATCAGGCTTACTGTTACGGTCAAAAACGCTTAAAACGAGGAATAAAAAAAGGCGGGACTACATCTTAAGCTCGATAAGCTCGGGAGAGAATCCGTAGCTCACTAAAAGCTTTTTAACTTCTTCCCGGTGATCGCCCTGGAGCTCGATGCGGCCTTCCTTAATGGTGCCGCCGCATGCGAATTTGGTCTTCAGCTTCTGGGAGAGTTCCTTTATATTGACGTTCTTGGTATCGATACCGTCAATGATGGTCGTTATCTTCTTAAAGCGCCGTGTATTGGTATATACACGTATCTTCTGGGTCTCCTTCGCCAGGTCCTCGCAGATGCAGAGGTCCGTCGGCAATCCACATTTATTGCAAACTTCCATATTGTTTTCTCTAATATGTCATTTATAAAGGCCCTATAAATATTTTTCATTATAATACATCGGCCTTAAGGGATGAACTTGAAGCCGCAATTTCTGGAAACGTCGTCGTTATAATCCTCTTCGGGATAGCGCCTGCAGATATCGGGCTTATTATCGTGAATAGCGCAGGAGAAGGTGCCGTCCCCGTTATCGACGAGGTTCTTGCACGGGTTCTTTATCTGCAGCTCGACGTTACGTTTTTTAAAATCCTTTATAGAGGTCGACACCGCTGAATGGGCGTCCAGCCACCGCAGGTATTCCGTGAACTCGTAGTCGGTCACGGCGCCCACGTGCAGGTCGATGCAAAAATCCCTGCAGCAGTTCCCGCATTGCTTACAGCTACCGGTTCTCTTCATCTAATCCCGCTTCCTTTTCTCCTCTCCCGAGTACACTTTCCTCACGAGGTTCAGCCACCGGCGCCCGTCCTCCATTTTTGCCTTATTGGCCTCGTCATTGATGGAGAGTTTCGGCAGCGGCACATTATAGAGTGTGTCAAGCGCCCGGTCCAGCCCGAGAGCCTCCTCATAGAGCTCGCCGGCTTTTGACCTGGCCATTTCCTCCCTGGACAGGAGCGCGACGATCTCCCGGCGCCTGCGCCGGATCAAGGGAATGAGGCGGTCGACCGCCCCGATCTCTTCGGACGTCAGCCGTCCCCGCTTTTTCGACATCTCGAAGACGAGCGCCCTGAGGGGTATGCGCTCGTCGCCCACCTCCAGGTATGCCGGTATGGTCGCGCCGGCGAAGGCGAATTCTTTATCAAGCTTGATCAGGAGATTCTCTCGCTCATGCTTTGAAAGTGTCTCATCGACCATGGCCGATATAATTAGAATATGATGGGGATGATATACTTTTCTGGCTAATACCGGCGAGGCCGCCTTTCGTCGCCCGCGCCGCGCACGCCTTCCCTGCCGCAGAGAGGGCATGCTTCATTCCACTCCAGCCGCTTACGCTCGAAGGCCTGCGTCGCCGGGTCGTATTCGATATGGTCGGAATCACGGGGCCTGCCCGATAGCATATCCATTAGCTCCCCGATGGCCGTGGAGCAGACAACGTCGTCGACCGGAACGCACGAAGAGGAGCCTTCCCGGGACTCGCCGGAGCACATGCTGCAACCGGTGATAGAGGGTATAAGCACTCTTACGCTGCCGTACGGGCCTTTCTGCCCCTCTTTTATTACCGTATGCGCCTCGATGCACGGTATGAGGTACTTAAGCGAAACCTCGGCTATGGCCGATTTCAGCGCATCGTCCTTACCACAATAAAAGATGACGTCGCATTCCCGGAGCGCGCCCCGGGCGTTCCTGGCGATGTTGTTGACGGCCACTGCCCTTATGTCTTTCGATGCTTTCTTGAGCATGTTCTGCGCGGCCCTTGTCCTTTTTTTACCCGCCCCGCCCGTATATGGCAAAATATCGGGGTTATTATCGCCGAGCTCCCGGTCGTCGAGCAGGATAAAGTCTTTTACTCCCAGCCCGGCCAGCTTCTGGCATATGCCGAAGCCGATGCCGTCAAGGCCCGCGACGGCCACCCGGATGGCCTCCGGGCGGGTCGGCGATAGGATCTCGCAGGAAGAGCTGCTTTTATGTACCAGGGCGTCCCGGAGACCGTTCCGGCTGAATACACTGACACGGGCGCTCTCGGGCATCGAGAGGGAATCGTGGTCCCCGTCGTACTCGCAAAATGAGAATCCGGCCCCGCCGATCACGGCCATGGCAAAGCGCAGCCCGCAGGACCGCAGGAAACGGCCGTTCTCCAGGCCGTTCTCGATGTCCATCCAGGAGAAGTTGGGCTCCCGGGAGCCGGCGTGTGTATGTATCTCGAGCACGGTATCGCCCTTCTCCGATGCTTTGCTGAACACGGCCTCGATAAACTCGGCCCCCGGTGTAACCGTGACGCTGGACTGCTGGAAGAGATCATCTTTTGCCGGTATGTAAAGCTCTCTCACAAAATAGTCCTTATTTTTTCTTGAGCCGTCCGTGCGGCTGCCGCACCTGGCCATCGCATATCCTTCCCTGGACGCCGCTTCTGAAGCCTCGAACGCCTCTCGCATGCGCTCGTATTGTGGCATCGGGAAGAACAGCCGGACAGACCGGTCGGATTTACGCTGCTTCCTGGAAGAGAGGACCTTGAACTTTTGCATGCTTTTAGTGAAGGGTCGCCCGAGAGTAAAGTGGTCGCCTTCGGACACGTCGATGGCCCCGCTGACCACGACGTTCCGGCCATCGCAGGAGCGCGCCACGGGGCGGCTCCGGTCAGTGTGCGCGGCGCGCCGTATGTCCGACGCGCTCGTGTGTACCGGGACCTGTACAGGCCTTCCATCCACATAAATAGTGACCATATAGGCTCGCCCTTCTGTTTTGCATGCTCATTTTTCAATAGTTTATATTATGATTACTATAATATTATATTTTTCCGGTTTTAAAGGCCGTGCTATCTCGCATGCGGCCGTAATGCAAGAAATGTGATGAAGCCCGCTATGGCCAGCAGCGCCGCCTGGGCATACGCCGTAAATGGAAAACCGTAACGGGCCGCTATCAGGCCGCCGGCGAACGGGCCCAGGGCCAGGCCCAGCGAAAAGAGCGTGTTATAGATGCCGTAGACCATGCCCAGGGAACTTCCCCTGCCGTCGCCGCCGTAGAGGTCCGATATAAGGGGAAGCATGGGCGTCAGGGCAAAGCACATGGTGATGCCCAGAAGGGAGAACACCGCCGCCGTCAAAAAGAAGGACGGCATGGATACGCAGCCGGCAACGACGAGGGCGGAAACGAGCATGCCCGCCGCGATGAGAAGGCGTCCGACCCGCAGGTCATAGAGCCGCCCCACGACGGGCTGAAAGACGATGCTAAGGAGCGACATGGCGCCAAAAGCCAGGCCCACCATGGTCGGCGTCGCGGAGAAAATATCGTACATATACACGGGCATGAAGGGCTCCAGGACTCCGTAGGTGGCGGCGCCGACGACGACCGCGAGCGTTATGGCCAGGAATATCCGGGGCGCCTTTAGATAAGGCGTCAGGCGCTGGTGGAAAGGGGCAGAGATAACACGCGCTGCCGGCTCGCTGACCAGGAGGAACGCCAGGCCGACGATGCAGGCCAGGGCCGATGGTATGGCGAACGTGAGCGCGTAGCCCAGGTTATCGTAAAGGATCCCGCCTACGACAGGGCCGAGCAGTGTGCCCGCGGACATGGCGGACATGGCCAGCCCGAGCCGCCCGCCGCGCTCCTCCTGGCCGAAGGTATCGGCCAGCATCGCCAGCCCCGCGGACCAGGTGGCAGCCCCGGACATGCCCTGGAGCAGCCTGGCGGCGATAAGCACGCGCACGTCAGCCGAAAGGGCGAATAAGACGTTCGTGGCGGCCAGGGAGAGCATGCCCAGCATCATGAAGGACCGGCGGCCTAAGCGGTCGGATAAGATGCCGAAGGGGATGCTGAATAAAAGAAGCGAGACCGAAAAAGCGCCGTAGATTATCCCGATGGCGACGGTGTCGGCCCCCAGTTTCGTGGCATAGGAGGGCAGCACCGGTATGACTAGCGTGTAGACCATCATGTCCATAAAGATGGCAGCGGAGACGAGCGCAAAGATGATATTCTTCCGGTCGGGCATTAGAATGGGAGAATGAGCGGTAAAAGATATATTTTTCCATCGCCCCTCGTCGAAGGCACCATCCAGTCCCGGCCGAACAGGTTCGTCATGATGGTCAAGGTAGACGGTAAGGTTCAGGCTTGCCACTGCCCGTCGACGGGCCGCATCGGCAGCCTCATATTCGAGGATATTCCATGTCTTTTATCCCGGGGCGGCAGCGATGCAAGAAAGACGGCGTATACGGTGGAAGCCATCTCCCTGGACCAGCCCTCCGCCCGTAAGAAGCGCTGGATCGGCATTAATCAGGGTAAGGCGAACGCCTACGTGGAATTTTTCCTCCGGGAAGGCCTCATGCCCGGCATATTCGGCCCCGTGAAGAGCTTAAAAAGGGAGGTAAAGCTGGGCGATTCTCGGATCGATTTCCTGATCAACGGCAGGGACTATCTTGAGGTCAAGACGCCGCTGAAGGACATCCCCTGCGAAGGCCACCCTAAATACAAGAAAGGCACGACGAAGTTCAACGGCCTCGAGCGCCTCGTCAAGCACTTTTGCGATATATCGGGCTCAATAGAGCGTGGCTCGAAAGCGGTAATCCTCATGTGCTACATGTTCGAAGCTGTGCCTTTCTGCGTCCCGGGCGAGCCGGAGCCAGCAATCGTCGACGCGGCTCGAAATGCGGCCTTAAAAGGCATGGGGCACTGGCAGTCGAATCTGCGGATAGACGAGACGGGCATAGAGCTGCTGAGATACTTTGAGCTCCGCCTCTTCTAGCCCTCGCGCCCGTATTTCACCGTGAATGTGCCATCGTCCTTGACCTTAAAGTTCAGGAAGACCCTGCCCTTCCGGTCGCAGATGATGTACTTCCTGTCGCTGTCGTCGTACTTCAGGTAGTCGCCCTCGACCAGTATCGTCCTGCCGCCGACGTTCACGTCCATGCGGGAGCCGTATACATCCACGGAAACGTCAGCGCCGTTCGAGTCCCTGCCGATGTATCGCACGCCCCTGTCCATGATGTCTGTCCGGTCTATGTGCCCGGTGATCGGCGGTATAATATTGCTCACCCGTTTCTGCATGATCTAATCTAGTGGGCCTATTATTGTAATTTTATCACGTATTTTCAGCACTTATCTACGGTCGACGATGCGCTTCGGCCTGCCCTTCTTCTGGTAAAACTCAAGCCTGCCCGGAGCCAGGAAACTAAAGGATAGCTTGAACGCGCCTTCCCCAAAAGCACGGGCAAGCCCCGGCTTATACTTTAAGAAGGCCTCGGTGAAGCGCTCTTCCACGGGCCGGCGGCTTAGCTTCTCCGGGTCGAAGCACTCCAGGTTGAGCTTCATCGTGGTCACGCCGCCTTCGAGATCGACGAAGGCCTCGTACTCGCCCGTCAGGTACTCCATGTTCTCGCGCTGGAAAACGCCCGACTCCACGTCCACGCGGTTGAAAGGGGCGCCGGCTACCCAGATGGTCTCGGCTTCGCGCTGCGGGTAAAAGATACGCATATGGGTCCGCCCGCATGCGCATTTTTCCCGGGACATGACGACGGTCGTGTCCTCGGTATCGTAGTTGATGAGCAGCGTGCCGCACCTGCCGCCGACGGGCAGCAGCGTCGTCAGTACCATACGGCCGCACTCTCCGTCAGGGACGAACTTTTTCATCGCCGGGTCGTACACGTCCACGTGCACCATATCTTCGGGGACGTGCAGGCCGTTCTGCACGCCGCACTCGCCGCACATGGTACCCTCGGTGCTCCCGTACGTGTTATACGCCTTACAGCCCCAGAGCTCCTCCAGATATTCACGGGATTCCTTCGCGAAGCTTTCGCCGCCGGCGACGAGCCTTTCGATGCCTGAATCCTTCGGGTCTAAGCCCTCTGCCCCCATTCGCCGGCCCAGGCGGAGCAGCTTAAAGACACTGCCCACGATCCCCGTTGGCCGGTAACTCTTGATGATGCGCACGGGGAAATTGCACCTGCCTTCCGGCACGATGGTGAGGCCTATTCGATGGGCGGCGAGGGTCATGGTGTTCGCGCCCACGTTCATGCCATAGGACGCGCAGACGATGAGTCGATCCCCGGGGCCAAAGCCCTGGGCTACGAAGAACCGGGCGTACTTTTCGGCATACCGCTTCCAGTCGTCGTACGTCAAAAAGAACGACTTGGGCGTGCCGCTGGTGCCGCTGGTCTCGTGGATGGTGAAAATGTCCCGCCAGTCCGTGCTCCGGAACCGGAAATCCTCCGTGGCAGGGGGCTGATTATTCCGGATGGTCTGGCCGGACACGATGGGCAGCCTCAACAGGTCTTCATGCGTGCGGATGGACGAGACGTCGACCCCGTTATCCCGGAACCACTGGCGGTAAAAAGGCGAGCGCTCTGCGGCATAGCGGACCGTATATCGGGTTCGCTCATCGATGAGGGCGTTGAGCTCTGTTCGCCCCATCGTCTCCACGGGCTCGTTGAAATATGCCATCGATAAGTCTCTGCGCTACAGATTTAAGAAGAATACGGCCACATTAAGGCACGTGGCGAAGCAGACCCACAGGATATAAGGCACCATGGCATATGCCGCCGGCTTCGAGAGCTTATAGAACTCGTACGTCGTCAGCACGATGAGGGCGAGCAGCACCAGGATGAGGGCGACGCCCAGCAGGATGTTGTGGAGGCCGAAGAATCCGACCGACCAGAGCACGTTCGTGATAAGCTGGCCCGCGAACAGCGCCATCGCCTGGTTCCGGGCCTTGCTCTCGGGCAGCCGCCAGATGAGGAAGAGCGCGACGGCCATCAGGATATATAGTATCGTCCATGCGGGGCCGAAGAGCCAGTTCGGCGGCGTGAAGAAAGGCTTGTTCAATGCCGCGTACCAGGTGGCAATGCTCGTAAATGTGAAGATCGAGCCGATGGCCGCCGCTAAAAAGCTCGCGGCGAAGGCGACCAGGAGCTTCACGATATCGTTGAACTTCATGAGTTAAATTATGGCCGCCAGATAGATAAATTTAAGGCCTTACTCCTTTTGCGACCTCGTGGATTATGCCCTTGTTATATGGCAGGTCGGGCTTGAATATCCTCAGCCCGTTGACCTTGATGCCATCGTCCGTGGTTATGATCAGCGGATATCCGCTTACCGTCTTTAGCATCTGGAGGGAGCGGAGGTCTGCCAGCATATATTTTCCCGGGACGATGAATTGCCCGAGAACGACGTCCAGCTTCGCAGACCCGATCATGCCGCCTAACATTTCCATGTTGAAGACGTCGTCCATCGGAGCGAACACGGTGTAGGGCCCCTTCTTTTCGAGCAGGCCGCCAACGCCCGATATCTCCATTGCCCGGATAAAGTTCGTGAATTCGCCCTCTTCCGAGAGCACCTCTGCCGCGGTCATATCGTTCAAGGGCCTGATCACTTCTGTCACTTTTATCCACCACTGCTTAGAATCAGGCTTCCGGCTATTTAACTTTGCTAAAAAAATAAAAGAGCCATGGGAGATGAACGTGATGTTCACGACGCCTGGCATGGGGCCAATATTTCCCCTTATGAGCAGCCGCATGCCCCCCATGCAGTTACTCACCCCCTTTATGCAATCCCCTGGTGATCTATCGTAGATTGCTCTCCCCAATTGGCTCCATGCCTGAGCGTACGTTTGGGGAACAACTTATTGTTCCTCAAGAAATTATTGTTCCTGTACTAGATAAATATTTCGATGCAACATGGAAAATTGACGAGCAGAAGGCTTATTATTAGATAAAGTTATTTTTTTATAATGATTATGAGAACAATTTGTTCCAATTAATTTGGAGTTTATGCGACTGCCTGTTGATTCTACAAAAATGGCTCAATATTTTTATTTTATAAATTAAAATCGGCAGCCAGCTCAGCCCCAATATGTACACCATACGGTCCGCGAAGATAAATGAATTACATCAGACCAATAAACAATAATAATAAAACCGATTATGACTTTTTTTATTCTTGCGGCCGTTCCCGGTTCAAGAAGATGAACCATAAACGAAGCGACGCAAAGCATAGTCACGAAGTTATTCATAAATTTGTGCTGTGTTGAATAAGTCAAGTTTTGTTAATTAGTAAACGATTACTAAGCTAGTTAATTGTTAAAAAAAATTGCTGTGCTGAATTACTCCCATATTTTAAGCTTTTTAAGAGCACGGAGGACACTATTTTTCACCACAAAGGCACGAAGAGCACGGAGGCCCACAAAGTTTTCTTTTTAAATTAAGTTACAAAGAATCACAAAGCCGGTTCATTGGCGATCAGGATACGAAGGATACAAGGGCACAGTGGAATGAACAAGAGCACTTTTTACCATCGTGCCTTCATATATTATAAATTCAAAAAGCGGCTCTGTGCCCTTTGTCTCTTAATTATAAAAAAGTCTTTGTGGGCCTCCGTGCTCTTCGTGCCTTTGTGGTGAAAAATAGTGCCCTCAGTACACTTCGAGACTTAAAAGGGCATATTCAACAAAGCATAAAAATTGAAAAAGATAATCGGAAACTATCGATAAATTTGGCTATTACGCAAATGATAAAAATAAGACTATTTGCTAAACAATTACCTATTAATATTCAATGCAGCATAAATTTAAAAAAACACGTGATAATTATTAGTGCAGGGGATGGGATTCGAACCCACGAACGCCTACACGACAGGACCCTGAATCCTGCGCCTTTGACCTGACTTGGCAACCCCTGCGTCTGGCATCAAAAACGTATTAATGCGGACTTTAATAGGCTTTACATACTATTTAAACTTTATTAGGTAAGAAAAAAGAAAAACACTGCGGCCCTGCCTATTTCCTGACCCGCAGGAAGATAAAGGCGATAAGCAAAATCGCCAGCACGTTGACCGCGCCCAGCGCCATGTAGATCAGACTATTATCCGCTGCCTCCGGGTTCGCTGCGACGTTCTGGGTCATATTCTGGATCGGCGTCGCAGTCACTGTCTCTGCATTCGCGAGCGTGATGTTATAGAGGCGGAGCTCGCCCTTTTGCAGCGTGATCGAGTCCAGCAGGTCCGCGTAGCCCGGGCTGTGTATCTGGACCTTAAACAGGCCGTATGTCAGGTTCAGGCTATAAAAGCCCGAGCTGTTAGTCGTCGCCGTGTAGATCTTGCCGAGAACCGCTGAGTCGTTCCTCATACACGTAAAAGTGATCGTCTGGTTCGCGATGGGCTTGCCACCGGCATCGGTCACGTAGCCATGGGCGTTCTCCGAGGTCACGATGCCGTCACGGATGTTCAGCTCGCCCTTCAGCTCGTTCTGCCAGTCGATGTTAATGCCTTCGGGCCCGTATCCGAGGTGCCTCATAAAAGATTTATCCAGGTCGTTCAGCGACCCGTAGTCCTGTATGATGAGATTTAAGCTGTCGGCGCCGTATTTTTGCGCGATATATTGCATGAGCATGCCTGACTGGGCTTCGGCCATTTTAGCCTCGTCCGGGCTGACAGACGGGTCGTTCGCATTGCTCAATATCTCGTTCATCTGGGCTACCGTCATCATCTTGCCATTTCGGCAGGCATCCTCGACCAGCGCCTTTCCCGAATCTGAAAGGTCGCCCGAGATGAAGATCGCCAGGCCCTCCGAGAACCAGGCTGGCACGGTATACTTGTTGCTGATGAGCCTGGTGCGCAGGACGATCTCCGCGAACTGGTGGGTCAGCACCGTGGTGAAATTCGGAAGCTGGTCGGGCACTTCGATCACGATGGTGCCGCTATCCGCATCGCCCCAGGCGCTCGCCACATTACTCTCCGATATATTCTCATTGGTCAGGTAATTGAGCAGGATATTGGCGTACTGTTCATGGCTCGAGGCCAGGATGATCCGGTCATGGTAATCGTAGCTGCCGTAAAAAGCCGTCACGTTCGCGTAGGCCGCGTTGGCCGCCATGACCACGCCGCTCACGTCGGTGATGCGTGTCGAATCATAGTAAATGTCGAAGTGGTCTGACTTATACAGCATGAAGTCGCCGGGCGGAGGCGGCGCATACTGCATGGAGGTCGCAGACACTGATGGCGATGCCGCGCTCAAAATAATGATTACCAGTGCCAGATAGCCAAGCGTTGTCGGTATAGATCTCATGCCGTATCCTCGCCCACTCTAACTAGGAACATAAATATATAGCCTTTTTCTCATAATCGTCGAAGGTTCAAATACGTGCTGCTCTACGAAAGGGGTCTGGGGGTTCGCCATAGATCTTACATGTCGGAATTTATTTAGAAGAAAAAGACAGAACTTCAAGGCTTCAACGTATTTTCGAAATTAGGATTAAACCCATTGAACCTTTAAAAAGTAAAATGTAAAAGCGCGTGGTCAACTGACCGATTGGGGGGTCGGTAGTCAGTTCACATATATTTTGTCGCCGTTCTTTGAACTCTTTCCGGTGACGCTTTTCCTCGTCCAGGATATGCCTCAGGACGCCGACGACCTCCGGGTCGTCGATGGTCTCGATCCGGTGCTTGTACTTTTCGACGTCCGCCGTTTCCAGGGCGATCTGCCTTTCCAGCATGCCCTTAAGGTCGTCGCCGCCAAAGTCGAGTTCCTTATGATCCATCGTGGGCTTGCCGATATCATTAAACTGGGCGGATTTATCCATCTTTTTTCTTTTCTAAATTTACGGGCTTTTGAAAACTGCATTCAGAGCAATGAGTCTGGAGCGGATTACAAGCATCGCAGGGGCTACCCTTTTGATACAGATTTCTCAAGAAGTTACAGGCCAATATAACCAGGCTGGAGACCATGAGTAAGCTTATAGCGGCGAAGATAATCTCGTCGAAAAGATCGGTCGGAATGCTAATACCGAATATGAGGAGCACTTTAGTTAAAATTAAAGTCACGATTATCACGCCGAATAAAGCTCCAAAAACCAGCATTGCCCTCCGGCCCTGCCTAATCCAAAAGCGCGCTTTACGCATTCGTGCGTCGCATTCTTGCATCGATTCGGTCTCCATCGACATCATCCTAATATCAAGTTTTTTCGTACATGATAAAAAACCTTTTTAGTCTAATTTGGCTTATTTATATTCTGAGTAGGGCCAAAGTTAAAAAAGAGACGGGGTTTCCCGTCCCTCCGCTTTATGCTACCCGTATTGTATCTCCATTCATAACTGCATTCTCGCTTACGTTCACGCTCTTTGTCGTGTTGCCATAACTGATGGTGTACTCGCCCTCTGGCATGATGCCGTAGGAGTAACCATCGCCCTGCATCTTCTCGGTCGGATATGATACGACAAGGTTGTATGCGCCGTTAACAACGGGAGCCGTTTCCGTGTATGCGAACTCTCGGCCCCAGTCGGTCTTAAGCGTCAGCGATGCCGTCACATTTGAGGCGTCCGCGGGGGCGCTTCCGGTGATCGACGCGCCCTTGACCTTTTCGAAGACCTTGACGAACTTGACGGGCTGCCTGGCATCGTAACCGTACCTGGTGCCCGAAGAGTCCGACGCAATGGTATAATTGCTGTACATGTCGTACATCCGGGTGGCGCTCGACAGGTCGTTGAAGGATATCGGGTTATTGTAGCCGGCATAGCCCTGCGACCGGTCGACGACCTTCATGTTCACGTAGTACGGGCCCGCGGAATCGTAGACGAGCCGGTAGTGGCCCATGCCGTCGGCGTCGTCAAAGTAGAGACGCTTCATGATCGAGCTGTTCCACTTATCCGTATCCTGCAGCACGGGCACCTGGCCGCTGCCCGAATACAGGCCCGTGCCGTCAGAGTAGATATAGCTGGATTGCGTCAGAGTTTCCCAGCCGGAAGTATCGTTGATCCAGTCCTGGATGGCCGGGAATTTGCCCACGGCCATATCGTTGTCTATGACCACGTACCGGCTGTTCAGCTTATCGAGCATCCCGACGCTCGTATTCTCGTCCGTTGAGCAGAAGAACGGCGAAGCGCCGGTCGTGCCGTTCATCTCGGTGATCCCGTCCTGGAACGGGTTCGCGTCCGGGATGCGGTGGGCTACGTACTCGATGACGTTGCCGTAGTCCCACCAGCTCATGACGCCGTAGGCACTGGCCGGGTAATTATACTGGTCAACGCCCGCATTCGAAGGGATGGCATACGTGCCGTTGGCATAGTCGAAGCTCGACTGTACCGTCTTTCCCTGCGGGTCAGGCGTGTGATTGCTCATCCATGTGAGGGCGTCGTACCACTCGTACTGCATGCTTCCCGGACCACCCTGGGCTTCCAGGGTGGTGATATTCTGGCCGAGGCCGGTGACCGGCCAGACCGCGACCAGGATGAACATGGCCGCGATCATCGACAGCACCAGCGTCTGGCCCATATTCTTCGAGATAAATTTCGAAAGATCATCCGGCGATTTGACTTTTTTCATGAAATTATCCTTGAACTCCGAAGAACTGGCTATCCAGAAGAGCTCGCTGGCAACGAAGCCGGTGAGCAGGGCCGCGTTCACCGCGAAGTAGTAGGTAAAGCGGGTCTCGGTGAACGTCGCCCACAGCATGATCACGCTCCATACGAGAAACATGAGCTCACTCGGGCGGTCATCCCGGTAGGCCCGGTAGGCGAGGAGGAAGATCGCCAGGATTGAGATATAGAAGGCCCAGTCGAAGTCATACCAGAAAGCGGTCAGCGAGAACTGGCCCGTCGAGCGGTCGAGGTACGTAGGCCACGCTTCGCCTACGGTCAGCATGCCGCCGCTCGACTGGAACTTACCCAGGCCGGCCATAATGATGCCATACAACTGGGGCACGGCGATGTAAAGGAGCAGCATACCGACCATCACGATGCCCGCGAGGGCCACGGGATACATGATCCTTGAGATTTTGCCCCACTCCAGGATCCTCGAGACGGCATACACTATCCCGATGCCCACGAGTGCCAGCCCCAGGATGACGGGCTGGGTGAGCGACCAGTTCACGAGGTCGAAGCGAAGGTACTGCAGCGAGTAGGGCAGCACCATGACCATGGGCACCAGGTACATGAAGAACGCCACGATGAGCGTCGAATCCAGCGGCTTGCCCCGGACATGGTCGATGATACACTGCAATACGAAGTATATGAAGAGCATGAACCCGACGAGCAGGCCACCCGGCCACGAGAGCATATAGCAGCCGAACGCGATGCCGGAAAGTAACGCCAGGGCCAGCGGCTCCTTGATATTTTTAAAGTCACGATCTTTTATCCGGGTGAGGCTTAGCCCGGCCTTTTTTGCGCTGTCGAGGGCGTAGACCAGCACGGCGATGGTCGCCACCGAGAATAGGACCTCGGCCACGTGGTGGTCCGTGAATCCCAGCAGGGACCGGACGAGGAACTGGCCGGGCAGGAACATGAGGATCACTGCGGCCAGCAGGCCGGTATTCCTGCCGAAGAGCTTCTTGCCGACATAATAGGTCGGTATGGCGCACAGTGCGCCCAGGACGGCGGGGACGTATGCCCCGACGGTGGCCGTTAGCTGGGCGCTGGGATGGCCCAGGCCGAGGATGAGCGAGGGGACAGCGATGAGCATTGTGAATAGCGGCCCGAAGTGTACGAGACTACCGTAGGGATAATGCGTGAACGGGTCGTAGAGCTCACGGACGGGGAAATGCGCGAGGGTATTATAGACCAAACGCATCTGCATCGGCGCGTCATCCGCCGCGATGTTCACGTAATTGCCAGGCCAATTCGTAAAGACCGTATTATATGGTAAAGCGATCCGGATGTAGAGCATGACGGCCATGATGGCCAGGATCGCGATCGTATAGACGGACAAATGCGACTTGATGAAATGTATGATGCCTGTCTTGCCCTTTTCCGCGGGAACTTCCGCGGCTACGGCTTTCTGATCTATCAGCGGGGACGAAGCTTGCGCCGCCGCTGGCGTGCTGGGGATCTTGCCGGCCTCGACTGATTGTCTTTCGGTTTTCGGTCCGCCCGATACTTTCTTACCTGCTCTTTTACTCTTACTTCCAGGTTTTGCCATGTTATACCTCTTTTTATACGGTCATTGCAAGCTATGCACGTAAAGCGGGGTTGGGTTTAATACTTTGTTATGATTTTTTCTTATCGAATTATATGAATAAGGTTAAAAGCCTGAACGCTATGCCTCCAATGGCGATTGCGAGGCCGATCTCCACGAGGGTCATGATGAGGGCGTCCTTCCAGCTGAACTCGGACGCGATCGCGAAGATGGTGGACAGGCACGGGATGTAGATCATGCTGACCAGCGCCAGCACGATCAATTGTACCGGCGACATGATCGACGCGAAGTTCGTGGTCTGGAAGATGACGGCTAGCGTCAGGATCGTCATTTCTTTCCGGACGATGCCGAAGATCAGAAGTATCCCCGCGACCGCCGGAAGCCCGAGCCACCAGACCGTTATGGGCGTCAGGGCGGCGTTTATGGGGTTCAGGACGCCGTACGCGTAAAGGGCCTGGAGGGCCGCGCTGCCGACGATATACGTAGGGAACACGATCAGTATGAGCGACTTGGTGCGGGCCCACGTCTGCTTGAGGATTACCTTGAGCGACGGCACATGATAGTCCGCCATCTCCATGATAAGGCCCACAGATTCGCCCGGCATCACCTTGAACGCGATGCGCCCGACGACGATGATAAGGAGAATATCGAAGGCATAGAGCGCAAACGCCCACCAGATGTTCACGAAGGCGGCCACCAGGCCCAGGATGACGACGGTCCTGGCCGTGCACGGAACGAACGTGACCAGGAAGGCGAGGAGCTTTTTTTGCTTCGGGGATTCCATGATGCGGCATGAGTATATGGCGGGCACGTTGCATCCATATCCCAGGATCAGGGGGATGATGGCCTTACCATGTAATCCCAATTTATGCATGCCGCGGTCCAGAATCACGGCTATCCGGGTCAGGTATCCGGAATCCTCGATGAACGCCAGTAAGAGGTAGAAGGGCAGCACATAAGGTATGATAAGCGTGACTCCCGCTACGAAGCCGGTGTACGCGCCGTTCCAGATTATGCTCCCGATAGGGCCGGAAATAACGGGCTCGTATTGCTCAAAAGACGTTAAAACGTTCTGTATGAAAGTGGATATTTGCGCCCCGATGACGAACGTCCAGACCAGCAACCCACCGATGACCGCGATGGCCACAAGGTAGCCGAGTACCGGGTGTAATGCTATGCCGTCCAGCCAATCGGTCATAGACCTTTTCTGAACGCCCGCCTTTAACTCCATAAGCACCTGATGGGCGATCATATCGGCCACATGGTAGCGCTCTCCGGTGATGACGATGCTCGACGGCTCCCCATGGATCTGCTCGATCTCGTCCCCGAGCGTTTTAGCCAGGCGGGAAATTTCCGGGCTCGATTTTTCGACGAGTGCCACGATCTCCTGGTCTTGCTCAAGGAGCTTGATAGCCGTCCACCTGGCCGGATACCCGAAGCTCATTTTGCACATGGCGGCCACCAGTTTCTCGACACGTTCCTCGATTTCCCGGCCATACTGGACTCGGTGGGGCAGGGTTCGCCGTTCCGTTATATTAATGATCTTTTCCGTCAGGTCCGCGATGCCCTTGCCTTTTATGGCAACGGTCGTGACCACTGGCATGCCCAGTATCTCCTCCAGCTTTCTGGCATCGATGGATAGCCCCTTCTTCTCCATCAGGTCGACCTGGTTGAGCGCCATGACCATCGGCACTTCGAGCTCGATGAGCTGCAGTGTGAAGAACAGGTTTCGCTCCAGCGCCGATGCGTCGACGACGTTGACGACGGCATCCGGCTTTTCGAGCGCGATGAAATCCCGGGATACGATCTCTTCCATCGAATATGTAGAGAATGAATAAATCCCGGGCAGGTCGATGATCTTTATCCTTTGGCCCTTGTATTGTAATAGCCCTTCGGCTCGCTCGACCGTCTTGCCGGGCCAGTTCCCGATGATCTGGTCGACCCCGGTTAATTGATTGAAAATGGCGCTCTTGCCCACGTTCGAGTTGCCGGCAAGGGCGACTACCCGGCCTATTTTATCCCGGTCAATGTTACCGGTCGAATCCTTTAGTTTAGGAGCCTGGCCAAGTCTCGTGCGATCCTCACTGCCAGCCATAATTGTAAACTCCTTTTTTATCCTGCTATGTTGACAAAGATGTTATCGGCGATCTCCCGGGCAATCGCCAGTTTCGTCCTTCGCACGCACACTTCGATGGGGCCATTCATCGGCGCTTTCCGTAGAAGCTCGACTTCCGTATGTAGGGTCAGACCCAGGTCCGAAAGCCTCTGGACGACCTTCTTATCTCCCCGGAGGAATTCGATAACTCCCTTCTCGCACGGCGCCAACTCTGTGATGGGCACAATATTCCTCTCATGTGCCACATATTCCTTTTCGTGGGCTGCTATGTCGCATTCATCGCACGTGCCAACGGCCATGGCACACGGGCTTATCGGGCTTCCATGCGGACACCTGGCAGGGGCGTTGAGCATTTTACAGAGCGCGTTCTCCGTCTCATCGGATATTGTATGCTCCATCTTGCAGGCTTCATCGTGGACATTGTCCTTATTTATGTGAAGAGTATCCGTCAGGAATACTTCCAGGAGCCTGTGCCTGCGTTTGATCTTCGTGGCAATCTCCAGTCCCTGCTTCGTGAGGGACGCGCCTTTATATGGTTCATAGGTGACGAGGCCGTTCTCCGCCATGTTCTGGAGCGCCTCGGTCACGCTGGCCGGGGCCACGTTTAGGCATTTGGCTATCGCCGTCGTCCTCGCGGAGCCTTCCTTACCGCCTATATCGTAAATGGTTTCCAGATACTCTTCTACCTGTTCCGATGGCATCCTTATCACAACGAGAATTTAGGTCGCCCTAATATTAAAACATTTCGGCCACCCTAAATTTTTTTATAAAGACTATTAAGAAAAAAGTATACGTCAGGTTAAAAGATCTGGCCAGCACGCTATCCATTACTTGCCCCGGCGTTACCTAAAGGCTAAAAAAGCTCGTATCATTGCGGTTGATATCCTACGAAAAGTACGGTGGATTCACATTAACTGAAAGAGGGTCAGGTTATCATCATAATCAATACGAACTTTCAAAAAAGTAAAAAATTAAAATTGTCTACGTTCTGTTTATGGCTTACTTTTAACTGCGGTCGGCTTTACCGTCGGCTTTACGACCACCATTTTTTTCACAGTAGGCTTTACCGTCGGCTTTACGACCGCTTTTGTTTTCGCGGTAGGCTTTACTGTCATAGCTTTCGTGGCCGCGTTAGGAGTCTTTGCCACGGTATGAGGGTTTTTAACTTTAAAAAGTACTTTATCTGTCGATCCGCTAACGGGAGTCTTAGCCATGGCAAGACCGCTGACAAGAACGGATCCGACGAAAACGATAGCCAGGACTAACGCCGCATATTTAATTGACCGATTCTCTCTGAACAATCCAATCACCCGGATAAAAGCTATCTTCCGGAGGATATATTGATTATCAATTTTTACAGTAACTAAAGTCGCTCCCGACAATACCTTCAGGGAAGCAAGGGTGAAATAGACAAAAAAAATGCATAAATATCGCTGCGTCCGGACATTAGAATATAACACAACATTTGGGATCGGTAGTATTAATGGACAGAATCATCGATTGTATATGTCGGAACCGGGCCTTTTTCTCATATTCACTTAATGCATAATCGTAATTGTGGATTGTCACAGCATGATGCTCTTGAGCTCGTAGTACGCGTCGATGGTCTCCAGCCCGTTTTCGCGGCCTATGCCGCTCTCCTTGACGCCGCCGAACGGCATTTCGGGGGGCAGCTTGACGTGCTGGTTGATCCAGGTGATGCCCGACTCTAGCCTTTCGCAGGCGGCTTTGGCCTTTTCCATGTCATTCGTCCAGATAGAGGAGCCCAGGCCGTACTTCGTGTCGTTCGCCCGCTCGATGGCCTCGTCCAGGCCTTTCACGACCACAATGGGCAGGACCGGCCCGAAGACCTCCTCCCGGAGGAGCCGGGAATCCGGCGCCACGTTCGTTACAAGCGTGGGCATGTAAAAGAAGCCATTCCTGTACTGCTCTCCGTCCTGCACGCGCCCTCCCACGATAACACGGCCTTCATCTTTTGTACGCACCTCTTCGACGAGCCCTTTGATCTGCTCCCACTGGGCCCGATTATTCAGGGGTCCCATCTCGACGCCTTCGTCCATGCCGTTGCCCACGTTGAGGCGCTCTACCCGGGATTTTAGCTGGCCGATGAACTCGTCGGCGATCGCCTCGAAGACGAATAGGCGCTTCGCCGCCGTGCAGGTCTGGCCGCAGTTATAGAACCGCCCGTGGACCGCGCCCGCCACGGCCTTATTTATGTCGAAGTCGTCGCAGACGATCATCGGATCGCTGCCGCCAAGCTCTAGCGTAACCCGCTTCATGGACGCCGATACGGCCTGGAGCACGCGCTTTCCCGTCTCGATGGAGCCGGTGAAGGATATCTTTCTAACACCGGGATTCCGGACGATCTCGTCCCCGACGCTTTTGCCGGGGCCCGTGACGACGTTGAGGACGCCTTTCGGCAGGCCTGCCTCGCCCATGGCATACGCCAGAGACAGGTTCGTCAGAGGCGTCGTGGTGGCCGGCTTCAGGACGAGCGTGTTGCCCGTGATGAGGGCCGGGCCGACCTTCCAGCCCATGATGATGCCGGGGACGTTCCAGGGAATGATGGCGCCGCAGACGCCGATTGGCCTTCTCAGCACCGCACCGCGCTTGCCCTGCGCCAGCGGTATGAGGCCGTCCTCCAGCGCCGCCGAAATGCCCGCATAGTACTCCAGGATATTGGCGAAGCCCTGGATCTCGTCTCTCGCCTCCTTGAAGGGCTTGCCCTGCTCCATTGTGAGCATCGTGGCCAGGTCAGCCTGCCGGTCCCGGATGCGCTGTGCCGCCTTAAAAAATATCCTGCCCCGGTCCCGTGCAGGCATCGCGGACCACTTTTTCTGTGCCTCACGGGCCGCGTCGACGGCTCGCTTTACGTCTTCCGCGCCGCCGAGGGGCGCCGTGTCCAGGAGCTTGCCGCTGGCCGGGTTGCGGACTTCGTAGGTTTCGCCGGATGCCGCGTCCGTCCATTCGCCATCGATGAGCATCTTCATGGTGATCATTTGTTATTGGGCTGGGGGGTTAAGATACTTATCGTTCTATATTTTAAAGGAGACTTTAACGGCTAAAAAAATATGGCCGCCCTATGCGGGCGGCTCCGCCATTGGCTTCGTATCGCCGATCCGCTGCGGCATGCCGCTCATCACGGAGGCGGCATAGTCCGTCAGCTTAAGGGGCGCTGCGTCGGCAGGGAACGTGGCGCCACCCTTCATGGCATCCGCCAGAGCCTTAGTGAAGGCCGGGTAGGCGTCCCAGATGACCATCTTCCGCTCCTTAGACTTGATGACCTTCACGGGCTTTTCCAGGTCATACATCCTGGCCGTGCCGTCGGGCAGGTAGACGGATAATTTACCGAACGTCGCGATGGTGTAGTCCTTGCCCATGTATTCGGTGTGAATGCCTCCCAGGCCCAGTACGGCAGATGCGCCGGCGACGGGTATCGCCGAATTATTCGCCGCGTCCACGCGTATGTTCATGCCACCCATGCCCTTGCCCATATTGCCGGTGGATATATAGGCCATATCACTGGTCATGTTATATTTCCCTGTTAAGGGCTGATCCAGGGTGACGACCATGACCTTGCCCTTTTTACCCTCGATGGCCATTCCCTGGACCGTGAACGTCGCAGAATTATCCGATGTGCCCGTAACGGCGATCGGTATATCGACCCGCTTTACCATGCCCGCCATATGCCCGTGGTGCCACCCGCCGTCCTCCGAATCCCCCCAGTGGTCGGAGTATGCGGCGGGCGCCATGGCCGCCAGGAACATGGCCAGCATGGAAACCGTGAGAAGTGTTTTCAATATCGTTTTTCGCACTAATTATCCCCCGTTTATGATACGGGGCGGACTCTAAAAAAGTTTGGGGAACTTTTACGCGTTCGCCCTACTTCACCTGCGTGGCGTTCGACGACTTGACCTCGAAATCGAGCTGCATATCGTTCTGGAGCGTATAGATCTTGTCGTCATAGAGATACGTGTTCATGACATAGGGCAGGCGGTCCGTGTACAGGTAGCCCAGGGTCACCTTAAACGGCACATTCGCCCGCACGCTCATGGAATAGGAGCCGCCCTGGTCCGTGTCGTACTTCGCGGTCGGGTACTCGTCCCAGTAGTTCTTGTCCAGATAGCTAACCTTGACCGTGCCGTAGACGTGCTCGCCGCTCTTCACGGTCACATTGCCATAGAGCCTGACCATCTCCCCATTCCAGGGGGTCGTCGTCGGCGTAGGCTGAGTCGTGACTGTCGGAATAGGCGTGAACGTCGGGGGCGAGTACGTCGGGGCGATCGTCACCGACACAGGCGGCGGGCCCATCGGGTTCATACAGCCGGAAACGGCAAGAGCCAGGGCTACTGCGGCGGATGCCAGTACGATACGGCATAAAAGGGCTGGCTTTTTCATAATTTACGGTAGAAGAAATATCGGCCCAGCAATATAACTCTAACGTTCAGGTCGTGAGCTCGCTGCCGTCCTCGGTGATGATCATGGTGTGCTCCGCCTGGGATACGAGGCCGTGCTGGTGCTCGACCAGGACCGGGTAGCCGTGGATGATGCCCTGCCGCATGAGCGATGTCAGAGATTTGTCGACGTACTTGATGTCCTTGAGCCAGCGCCTGGCGAAAGGCAGGCCGTTATACTCCTGGATCTTCTTGAGCAGCTCCCGCTCATGGGGCATGCGCACGGGCTTCGTGTGGATCAGGCTGAAAATCTCGATGAACGAGCCCTCGACCACGATGCCGATGCCATTCGTGGCGAACGGCTCGATGGCGATGACCTGGCCGGCCTCCAGCTTTACGCCCTGGCCGATGCGCTTATTGGGTATGGCGGGCTCGGAGTGCTGGACGTAGTGGCCCAGGCCGTGGCCCGTGAGGTTGTATATAGGCTTGAAGCCGAAGCCCTCGATGGTCTCCTCGATGACGGCCCCGATCTCGGTGGTGTTTACGCCGGGCCGGACAAGCTTTATCGCCTGCTCCAGCGCCGTCCTGGACGCCTTGACCAGGTCCGGGTTACCCGAAAGGTCGACGGTGACGGCCGTGTCTGCGATGTAGCCGTCGATGTGGGCGCCGATGTCCACCTTGACCATGTCGTCGCCGAACACCCGCTCGTCGTCGACGCCCGGCGAGTCGTGTGCGGCTTCCTGATTAATGGAAATGTTCACCGGGAAGGCCGGCTTCGCGCCCTTTTCGATTATTTCTGCTTCTATAGCGTCTGCCACGTCCAGGAGCTTCGCCCCTTTTTTCACCCGGGGCACGGCGTTCTCCCGGACCTCCTTAAGGATAGCCCCGGCCTTCCTGTACTTTTCCAGTATCTCCGGCTCCATCAAATCACCAGGTTCTTAGGCATGTTCGTGAGATCGATACAGCCCGTATCCGTGACGACGACCATGTCCTCGATGCGGACGCCGCCCACGCCCTTGATATACAGCCCGGGCTCCACGGTGACGACCTGCCCCGCCTTGAGGGGCTCCAGGCCGGACTCGCTGATAGAAGGCAGCTCGTGGATGTCGATGCCCACGCCGTGGCCCGTCGAGTGGATGAAGCCCTCCGCCGATTTAGTCCGGGTCGTGCCATAGCCGTGCTTCTCGAAGCATTCGCAGACGAGGTCGTTCACGTACTTGCCGGTAATGCCAGCCTTGATCGCCTTCAGCGCAATATTCTGGGCCTCGAGCGTGACGTCGTACATCTTTTGTATTTCGGCTGACGGCCTGCCCATGACGACCGTCCGCGTCATGTCGGCATAGTAGCGGTCCTTTTTACCATACGGGAACAGATCGATCACGATGGGCTCATTCTCCTTGACGTGCCCCTCGCCCGCGAAGTGCGGGTCGGAGGAGCGGGGGCCGGCCGCGACGATACTGTCGTTGGTATCGTAGCCGTTGGCGATGAAGACCATCTCGATCTCCCTCTGGAGTAGCTCCGATGTGAGCGGCCTGCCCTCGTAGTAGAGCACGCCGTTCACGGGCTGCGACTTCTTTATGATCTCGATGGCGTGGGCCATGGCCTTCTCGTTCACAGCCTGCGCCTTCTTTATTTTCTCCAGCTCGTCCGGCGTCTTGACCGAGCGGGCCTCCTCGAAGAGGCGGGGCGTCGGGACGACCGTGATGCCCTTCGACCGCAGCAGGTCGCCCAGCAGCAGTGAAAAGTCCGCCGGTACCCTGACTTTCTTTATATTTATCGAGCTAAAGATCGCCACGAGCGTGTCGACCAGAGCGAGGTCCGGGTCCTTCAGGGACCTCAGGCGGTTAAGGTAATCATACTCTTCCATGGAATGAACGTTCTTGACCTTAGACTGTTTTTTCGCCCTCTCGTACTCCATCTGGCTGACGAAGAGGTACTCACTATCGTCCTGGCAGATATACACAAAACGGTCGGGTGCCAGGAAGCCCGTCGCATAGTACATGTCCGCGCTGTGGTAGCTTTCGCTGATAAGCAATATCGGCTCTCCACAGCCACGTTTAATAGAGCTCATGTTATCCCGTATACAAAGCAGGCCTCATTGCTTAAAAAATTATGCCAGTCGGCGGTGCCCACTCCGAGAAGGCACAACCGGTAAAGCAAGAAGTAAAAAAGATAAAGGAGTACTTTCACACCCCTCATTCTTTCGGGGGCTCTTCCTGCTTGTCGGGCCTGTTGAGGCGGATCAGGTTCTCCTTGCCCTTTTTAATCTTGATGATGGTGCCCTTCTCCTTGAGGTCAGTGAGCACCATGCTGAGCTTGGACTTCGAGAAGTCGGTCTTTTTCACCAAGTCCGACTGGAACATCTGGCCTCCGGCCTCTTCCAGGAACTTGACGATCCGCTCCTCGTCGGACATGAAGCGGCCCTCCTCACCCGGCCCGGGAAGCTCTTCGGCCGCCTCGACTTCCGCGTCCGGCAGGTCCATGTCCGGCACCGGGGGCGCCTCAGGCTGAGGCCTCCTCAGGAGCAGATACGCGACACCGAATCCGGCGATGGCTGAGACGAGAATGACCGGCACGAGCATCCACCACTCTAAGCTGAACGCCGTGGCGACAGCAGTCTTTTCCATGATAATGGAAGGCTCTCCCCCCGGGAACAGCCGGAAGTCGGAATCATTGGTCGAATCCATCACCCATCGGACCTGAGGCTGGTAAGACTTCTTAAAGTCATCCGCGTCCGGGGATATACTCGTGATATTGTATCCAGCCGGCAGAGTAAAAGTGATGGAATCGCCCGCGTTCATCAAATATCCGTCGACGAACGCGTCGCCGACCTCGAGGGCGTTCCCGCTGGCCATGGCAAAGCCGGTCCACGTGAATTGATAGCTAATGACGCCATATGTGTGCGAGCCGTTATCCGACAGGGCATATGGCTGCGATTTCTGGACCGTCACGTTGACGTCCTTCACCGTCATGTTGCGGCCGGTCATATCGCTGATCCTGGCCACGTAGTCTTTCATTTTTATCGTAAAGTCGGCCAGGTAGGATTTCGTGCCCTGGGCGGCGGTCGCGTCCCATCCGGCCACGTCGTCCGGCGTATCCAGCGGTATCATCTTCTCCGTGGTCCATCGGGCGTCCCCGTTCGGGTACACATCGACCTTTATGACAGTCGACTGGGCGAGAGCGGGTGCCGCAATGGACAGCGTGCAGACGAGCACGAGCGATATTACGGCCAATTTAATCGAAATACGGGTCATCTATATCCTTTAAAGATTTATTCGATAACGAAGACAAAGTTTAGTCATTAATTGATATATTCTTTGCCGTCAACGGGCCAGGGAAAAATACAATATATCACAGGCATAAGGTGCAGCGACATGGAAAACACGAGGGCCGCCTGCCGGGAGCTGGTCTCGCTCATCGTCGCGGGCGACGTCGCCACGCAGGCCGAACTGAACAAGGCGAAGAAGATGGTGAGCATACGGTATCATCTTTCGCAGCTGCCCCGGAATTCGGACATACTCCGGGAGGCGGGCGACGACCACGACGCCGTGCTGGGTATTCTTCAGAAGAGGCCGGTCCGGACGATGTCCGGCGTCGCCGTCGTCGCAGTCATGACCTCCCCCTATAAATGCCCGCACGGCAAGTGCGTCCCCTGCCCGGGCGGCGTGGATTCCGTATTCAACTCGCCCCAGAGCTATACGGGCGCCGAGCCGGCGGCGCTCCGGGCCATCCAGGAGAATTACGACCCGTACCGCCAGGTCACGGCCCGCCTGAGCCAGCTCCGGCAGATCGGGCACGAGCTGGACAAGGCCGAGCTCATCGTCATGGGCGGCACCATCACGGCCCGCCCTCTCGATTATCAGCAGTGGTTCGTGAAGCGGTGCCTCGACGCAATGAACGACTTCGGCGTTGAGCCCCTGTATACTAAATATCCGGAGGACGCGCAGGCGGTGAACGAGGAGGCGGCCGTCCGTAACGTTGCGATGACATTCGAGACCCGGCCGGACTGGTGCCGCGTTCAGCATATCGACCGCATGCTGGACATGGGCGTGACTAAAGTTGAGCTTGGCGTCCAGAGCACCTATGACTTTATTTTAAAGCGCATCGAGCGCGGCCACACGGTCGCGGACAGCGTCGAGGCCAACCGGGCGCTGCGGGACTCGGCCATAAAGGTCGGGTTCCATATGATGCCCGGGCTGCCCGGCTCGAGCTTCGAAACGGACCTGCGCTCCTTCGAGACGCTGTTCACCGACGGCAGGTTCTGCCCAGATTATCTGAAGATATACCCGACGCTGGTCACTCAGGGCACGAAGCTCTACGACCAGTGGGAGCGGGGGGAGTACACGCCCTATACGAGCGAAGAGGCGGCGCTACTGCTGGCCCGTATTAAGGAGCGCCTGCCGAAGTGGGTACGACTCCAGCGCATCCAGAGGGATATACCAGTAAAGCACATCGCCGCCGGCGTCGTCAAAAGCAACGTGCGGCAGCTCGCGGGCGATATCATGCAGCGGGAGGGAAAGCAGTGCCACTGCATCCGATGCCGCGAGGTCGGCCATAAGGCCCTGAACGGCCTCAAAGCCGACCCGGAACAGGTTAAGCTCGGCGTGGAAAAATACGAGGCCTGCGGCGGCCTGGAGCACTTCATCTCGTTCGAGGAGACGAACATCGACGCGCTCATCGGGTTCGCCCGGCTCCGGTTCCCCTGCCGGCCTCACCGCACGGAGCTGGCGGACGCGGCGCTGATCCGTGAATTACACGTCTACGGCCGGATGGTGCCCATCGGCGAGAAAGACGGGAACTGGCAGCACCGTGGCTACGGCATAGAACTTTTAAATAAGGCCCGGAGCCTGGCGAAAGAGGCGGGCTACGGGAAGCTGGCGGTCATGAGCGGCATCGGCGTACGGCCATATTACAGGAAGCTCGGGTTCGCGAGGGACGGGCCGTTCATGTCCATGCGGATACGGGACTGACGGCCTATAAGCCACTATTTATATGGCAAATATTAAATATATTTAATATTATTTATTAATTTGTGAAGCTTCTACCGGCCGTCCTCAATCGCCATAACAGGCAAGTATCTAAGGTGCAGGCGCCTAAAAAATCCGAGCCCGAGATCGGCACAGCGGCGGCGACCGTGCTGTCGCTGCTGGCCGTCGCATCCGTGTTCATCATTGTCGAGGCATACTTATCGAAGGTCGTGCTGACCGTTGACGAGCTGGACACCCTGTTAAGCGCCCTCCTGATCTGCGATGTCGCCGTCCTCTGCTGTGCGCTGCTCGTCACGGGCGCCCTCCGGTACGCCGCATCCGAACGCAACGGCTACCGCCGCAGCATTTTAAGCTATACGGCGCCCGCCACCTATGGCGCCCTGATGACACTGCCCATTGTTTACGTCGCCAGCGACCTGGCCTTCAAGCCCGAATATTTCGTGGGCTTTGATGTGGAGCTGGCGCTAGGGCTTTCCGCCCTGGGCATCGCGGCCCTGGTATTGTACTGTTACGATACCATCGAGAGCGCGAAGCCCGGGCGCATTTTATCCCGGCATCTGGAAGAGATGCGCGGCCAGCTCATGGACCATGAAGGCCCCGCCGGCCCGGCGGCGCTACAAAGGCCCGTTCTCCGGGGAGATGTAGGCTTGAAATTTACTGCGATGCTCGATAAGCTCTGTCTGCGCGGCGATAGCGAGACGGTGCTCATGGCGCTCGAAGAGACGAAACGCCTGGCCCTGGAGCCGCCGGACAGCGCCCGGTCCATCGCGCTCTCGGCCTCCATGGTATCCCTTATGGGCGAGACGGCGGCCATCGCGGCAAGGCACTGCCGGCACGATATCGTCTACCATTCGATCGACTCGATAGCGGACGTCTCGAGCTCTTCGCTCCACGCGGGCACGGCTTCCCTCGCGTTCCGGTCGCTGGGCGGCCTTTTCAACGTGTGCTCCACAGGCCTGGACGAGCGCATGCTGAACCGGCTGGAGACTAAGATGATGGAAACATATACGGCCATATTCGACCGCACCGGGCGCCATGAGGCGCTGGAGCTGGCCGCAGCTATGGCCGAGAAGGCGTCCGCCACCCGCATGTTCGTCGCCGAGGAGTACGACGGCGTACTATTTGCCATGGGCGGCGTCTACCGGAGGCTCGCCGAGGCCGGCGACTCGGAGGAGCAGGCGAATAAGGCCCTTACGGCGCTTTTCGAGGCGCTGACGGCCCGGACGGCCGAGGCCACCCCGCTCGACCACGCCTGTATCAAGGGAGAGATCGGCATGGCGTACCTCGCACTGGCGAAGGTCAGGAACCCGGTGAAAGGATACAAGAGCGCCGCGCAGGCCTTCGAGGACTCGGGCCGGCTGCTCGACGTAAAAGTATATCCATGGGATTCGGCGCTGTACCGGGGAAAAGCCGCCTGCGCCTATACGTTCCTGGCCGACGAGTACTGCCGCGGCAGGCGCTACGATGATGCCATCCAGGCCGCCCGGAGCGCGCTGTCGCTCTATCCGGACGCGGTAAAGTTCTTCGAAAAGCGCTCGCGGGAGGACTATGTGGAGGCCTCCTCGAACATGGGCTTCGCCCACACCATTGTGAGCGAAGTCTACCTGAAGTCCCGCATGTTCGACCTGTCGCTGAAGCACGCATCCAGCGCGCTGGGCGCGTACTCCGCCGCGGCGAAGGCGCTCGACGCGAAGGCCATGCCCGAGCGCTACGCGTTCCTTAAGACCAGCATAGGGCAGACCCACGCCAATATGGCTGAGATCCATTTCCGCGAGAAGCGCTACGAGAGCGCCATCGGCGCATGCGACAGCGCCATCGCCGCCTATAACGAGGCCATTCGCATCTACGACGAGCACAAGAAAGACAAGCCCGCGTCCACGGCGAGGAAGCAGCTCAAGAAGGCGAATGACCTGTTCAGCACGATGATGCGCATCGGCGTTGCCGATAAAAAGCCCGTGGCGCCGGTGGCCGAAATATGAAAAAGGCCACGGCCCGGAGCGTGAGGGACGCTTTCGGGGCCGAGAGCGCCGCTCATATGCGCTACCTTATCTTTTCGGAGCAGGCCGGGTACGAGAACTTCCCGAATGTCGCCCGCCTCTTCCGTGCGCTGACCTTCGCCGGGCAGGTGCATGCGATCGCGCATTATCGGCAGGCAAAGGAGCTGCTGGGCGAGTACTGCGTATATTTTTCGGCGCCATTCATCCTGGATCGTACCGTGGATAACCTGACAAAGGCGTCCGAGGCCGCACAGGAGGCGGGCGAGGAATTCTACCCGCCCCTTGCAGCCGCCGCCAGGTCTCAGGGCGAGATGCAGGCGGCACAGAGCTTCGAGCGGATAGCGCAGGTGAAAAAAGCGCATTATGAGATGCTGAGGAATATGCTTGGCTTCATCGAGCATGCAGCCGAGGAGCCGAAGATCGGCGGGCTTTATGTTTGCGGCGGCTGTGGTCTCGTGGTCGAGGGAAAGCCGCCCGGGATATGCCCGATATGCGAGGCTAAGCAGTCCTGTTTTAGGCTTGTAAGTTAAAAATTATGCTGTGTTGAATTGCTCTCGTATTTTATGCTTTTTAAGGGCACGGAGGACACTATTTTTCACCACAAAGGCACGATGGCACGGAGGCTCACAAAGTTTTCTTTTTAAATTAAGTTACAAAGAATCACAAAGCCGGTTCATTAACATCAGGGCACGAAGGATACAAAGACACAATGGAATGAACAAGAATATTTTTTACCATCGTGCCTTCATATCCTGTATCTTAAAAGTTCAAAAAGCAGCTTTGTGCCCTTTGTCTCTTAATTATAAAAAAGACTTTGTGGGCCTCCGTGCCATCGTGCCTTTGTGGTGAAAAATAGTGCCCTCCGTCCTCTTAAAAAGCTTAAAATACAGGAGCAATTCAACACAGCAAAAATTATTGCAAGAGAAGAAAAATATGGCGGCTCTCCACCCGTCACATTGACCCGGAGATAGCATTCACGATAGGGAGACGTCGTGTTCCCATCCTTATACAGGAGGAAATCGACCTTCATGTTCGTGCCGTTATGGCCGGGCCTCAGGCCGACGGGCTGCTCCCAGGTCTGGTTATCGGCCAGGAAGATCCGGTC